>PNOO01000399.1 GCA_013824905.1 Syntrophus sp. (in: bacteria)
ATATGATGCGGAATATGTCAATACAAAAGACGGGCGTGAAGTTGATTTCTTTACGCGGCACAGAATTTCAGGCGAGACGCAACTGACTCAGGTATGCTGGGAGATGTCGGATAAAAAGACCTTTGAAAGAGAACTCCGGGGATTGAAAAGCGCAATGGATGAACTTTCACTTTCCACAGGTACGATAGTAACATGGGATGACGAAACCGTCATAGAGAATAGAATAAAAGTGATTCCCATCTGGAAATGGCTTATAAGTTAGAAGGCAACCTGGCATAATATTAGAACCCCCGACATGGAAAAATTTGACAGACATGCCCGCCGTCGAAAGAAATATGAACCCCCCGGCAAAACGCTAAAATACAAGACCTGCCCCCCCAAGACTTCAGAGAAAAAACCGGGGCGACAGGACGGGAGTTAATAATCGGGAGCTGTCCCCCCTTTTTCCAAACGATCCTTGACAGATCCCCCAAGAGTGTTATACTTTCTTTCAGGCGGCGTATAACGTTTGGAGGTTTTATGGGCGCTTTTAATTCCACAATCGTCACGGTGTCCTCCAAGGGCTGGGTGGTCATCCCTTCCTTGTTCAGGAAGAAAATCGGATTAAAACCAGGCATGAAGATGGAGGTTACGGAAACAGAAGGCAAAATCGTCCTCACACCGCAGGCCGGCGACCCTGTGGACGAATTCTACGGCAAACTGGCCGGGGGTGAATCCCTGACAGCGGCGCTGCTGGCGGACCGGGCAGAGGAAAAGGATCGTGAACAAGCCGAAATACATCCTCGATAGCTACGCCCTGCTTGCCTATTTTCAGGCGGAACCTACGGGTGCGAAAGTCCGGAATATCCTGAAGGAGGCGTCGGCCGGCGCCGCCGCGGCCTTCCTGTCGCTCATCAGTCTCGGCGAAATCTATTATATTGTCGCCCGTAAAAGAGGGGAAGAGACAGCCGGTGAGATCACAGAAATCATCTCCCGTTTGCCTGTCGGGCTGGTTGACGTCACGAAAGAACGCGTCCTTGCGGCCGCCCGCGTGAAGGCGCAACATCCTGTTTCCTACGCCGATGCCTTTGTCGTAGCTACGGCGATCGAGTTTACGGCCACCATCGTCACCGGAGATCCGGAATTCAAGGAAACCGAATCCCGGGCGGCCGTTCTGTGGCTTTGAAAAAATAGGGACAGCGCCCATTTAAAAAGGAAAATATTGGAGCCCTTTCAGAAAAAAGGATGGCGGAGGTTTATCAAGGACTCAGGCTTGTCATGAACATTCCTTAATACCATCAAGGACCATCCGGCCGCGCTCAAATCTGAAAACCGGATGGAACGGACCGGGAGCGATTAATGAATGGTGTCAGCATCTACCCTCCCGCAAAACGCTAAATTGCAAGACCCCCAAAAAATGAGGTAGCAGAAATGAGACAATTTACTCTTGAATTTTGGAAAGAAGAAGACTGGTATGTGGGAAGGCTTCTGGAGGTTCCCGGCGTGTTCAGCCAAGGAGAAACCATTGAAGAATTGAAGAAAAACATTCAAGACGCCTATCGGATGGTCATGAGTTCTGAAGATGTTAGCTTTATCCCGCTGACAGCATCGAGAATTCCCTTGGAATTGGCTAATTGAAGCGAAAA
>PNOO01000400.1 GCA_013824905.1 Syntrophus sp. (in: bacteria)
ACCGCCTTCAGCGACAGGGCGGCCCCCCCCCGGGCGTCACCGTCCATCTTGGTCATGATGACTCCGTCGATCCCCAGGAGTTCATCGAAACGGCCCGCCACATTCACAGCGTCCTGTCCCGTCATGGCATCTGCCACGAAGAGGATTTCAGAGGGGTTGATCTGCGACTTGATCCTCTTGAGCTCATCCATCATCTCTGCATCGATCGCCAGTCTGCCCGCCGTGTCGACGATGATGACCTCATAGCCGCCGCGCCTCGCCTCCTCGACCGCCTTCACGCAAATCGCGACCGGGTCCTCCGATCCCGCGGCATCGAACACTCCGGCGCCGATCCGCTCCCCGAGCACCTTCAACTGCTCCATGGCGGCAGGACGGTAAACGTCCGCCGACACCAGATAAACCCTCTTGCCCTGAGCAGCCACAAGGCGCGCCAGCTTAACCGCGGTGGTCGTTTTTCCGCATCCTTGCAGACCCGCCAGCATGATCGGCGCAGGGATACGGCTGCCGAACTTCAATTGGCTGCTCACACCGCCCATGAGTTCGATGAGGCGATCGTGGACGATCTTTACCACCTGCTGCCCTGGCGTAATGCTGTCCAGGACCTCCTGACCCACGGCCCTCTGACGGATATCCTCGATAAAATCGCGCACCACACGGAAATTCACATCGGCCTCAAGCAGCGCCATGCGGATCTCCTTCAGAGCCGACTGGATATTCTCCGCATCGAGACGTCCCCGCCCCTTCAGTTTCCTGAAGACGCCCTCCAGTTTTTCAGTCAGATTCTCAAACATTCTCCGCTCTCGTCATCCCTCTTCCCTTGTTCAGTTCCCGCTATTCCCGGAGGCGCGAATCACGCAGTTCAATCCGCGGATCTTACCGGCCATCAGTCCGGCAGTCTCCTTCGCTTTTTCCTTGCTTTCGAAACCCGCCACGATCACTCGGAACCATCTTCCCTTAACGGGGAGATCTTTCATCACGACGTGGGGCGAAAATCCGAGATCCTTTAACTTCTTTACCAGTTGTTCAGCCTGCTGTTTCTCTCGGTAGGCGGCCGCCTGGATCTCGAAACGCCCCCTATCGGCCTGCGCCGCTGCCTTCACTTTCGGAGCCGACGGAACCGGCGACACGGACGGTTTCTGCAGGCTGGTCTCTCCGGACGGTCCTTCTGCCGATGGGGTCTGCTTCTTCAGGCCGTTTTCGTCCACGGGAGCCGTGGGGGTGGTTTTACTCACAGCCTCTCCGAGAATCGGCGCCGGTCCTTCTGTCTCCTGCATATTTGCAGGTGGAGCGATCCGCCCGGCGGGAATTTCTGGATTTTTGCTTTTTGCTTCGCTGTTCCGGCTTCCAACTGCTGCGGCCCCTTTATCCCCTCCCAGCGTTTCGTAAAACGTCAGGCCAAATTTCTCCTCCCTGCCTCCCTGCGCATCCTTCTCCCCAACCTTCGTCGGGGCAGTCAGCAGACGGTCGCGGATCATCTCTGCAAGTCCCGAAGAATAACGCTCCGGGTAGGCCTCCATTTGCTTGCCGACGATGATGCCGATCAGGAAGCTGGAGAAGAGCAGGAGGGACATCCCGCAGACAAACAGGAGCAGTCCCAGCTTGCCCAACCTGAGTTCAAATA
>PNOO01000401.1 GCA_013824905.1 Syntrophus sp. (in: bacteria)
TGTCCTGGCCGATGAGCCGACGGCGAACCTCGATTCCGCAACCGCCTACACGGTCATCAACCTGATGAAAAAGCTGCGGGACGAGCTGGGAACGACGTTCATCTTCTCCACCCACGACCCCAAAATCGTCGGCGAGGCGGAGATCATCTATACCCTGACCGACGGCGCGTTGCAGGGAACCGAAGTGAAAAAGGAGGGACGCCGTGGCTGATCTATTCAAAATCGCAATCCGAAATCTTCTCCGCTACCGGAGAAGAACGCTGCTCACCGCCTCGCTCATCACGATCGGCGTCGTGTTCGTCCTGATCTTCATCTCCGTTTCCGGCTCCTTCAAGGCCATGATGATCGGTCAGATCACCGATTCCATGATCGGCCATCTCCAGGTGCATCGCAAGGGGTACGTGGCCTCCATCGATACCCTTCCCCTCAACATGAACCTGCGCCCCAATGCGATGCAGAAGGTGGAGGCGGCCCTCGGATCGCTGGGTGACGTGGAAAGCGCTTCGCCGCGGATCAAGTTCGGCGGCATGTTCAGCAACTTCGCCGAAACGACCAACATCCGCCTCAACGGCGTCTACCCGGCGCGGGAATTCAAGACGGTTCCGCTCCTGCCGTCCAGGATCTCGGAGGGGAAAGCGGCGATCGAGAAGGGGGAGATCCTCATCCCCGTCCTCCTCTCTCGGGGCATGGGGGTTAAGGTCGGCGACGCTATCGTCATCGTTGCCACGAACAAGGACGGTTCGGTCAACGGCAAGCAGTTCAAAGTGGCGGGTCTCATAGAAAGCGCCACGGGTCCCGGGGGCCGCGACGGTTACGTGCATATCGAGGACGCCGCCGAGCTCCTGCGCATGACGGAGATGGAGATCAGCGAAATCGCCATTCGACTGAAGAATTTCGGCAAACTGGATCAGGTGACCGATAAGCTCGACGCGCTTCTGGCCGGCGAGGTCAACAAGCAGGGGAAGCCGATGTTCGAGGTCCACAACTGGGAAAAGCTCTCGCCGTTTTACAACATCGCCCGGATGATCGATCTGATGACCTTCTTCATCAAGCTGATGCTCATCGCCATCGTCCTGATCAGCATCATGAACGTCATGATCATGGCCGTCTACGAGCGGATCCGCGAGATCGGGACCATCGCCGCCATCGGGACGCCGCCCCGAAAGATCCTCTCGATGTTCCTCATCGAAGGGCTATGCCTGGGCGTTCTGGGGGCGATCAGCGGCGGCGTTTTAGGCGTCGTCATCCTCTGGGGTATCAACATGGCGAAAATCGCCTTCGACTTCGGCCAGCAAAAAGGGATCATCCTTTCGGCCTCGCTCGTACCTGCGGACCTGTGGGCCGTCTCGGCGATCGTGATCCTGGTCTCCGTCATCGCCAGTCTCCAGCCGGCCCTTAGGGCGTCGCGGATGGAGCCGATTGACGCCCTGAGGCACGTGTAGTCGGGATCAGGCTTACACCCCCGGCCTGTCTCCATAAAAGACGGCGGCAGGCCGGATCTGAAATATGATGAGAATGAGGATAGGATCATGATTAAAACCATCGTTGCTTCGCTGCTGGCCTTGCTGTTGGCCGTTCCCGCCTTTGCGCTCGACGGCGCCCGGATCCTCGAGGAAGTGG
>PNOO01000402.1 GCA_013824905.1 Syntrophus sp. (in: bacteria)
AGGGCGCCCATCAGGGGGAACCCCGTGCTGTTGCCCATCGTGCGGGAGAGATTGAGCAGGCCCGAAGCCACCCCGAGGCGGTTTTTCGGTGCGCGTCCCATGACGGCGCTGTTATTGGGGGCTTGAAAAAGCCCCATTCCTATTCCGATGGGGGCGATGCGCAGGATGTAACCGAGCGCGGAAACGCCGGCGTGCAGAGTGCTGACGGCCACACAGCCGCCGACCAGGGCCAGAACCCCGAGCAGGGAGATGAGACGGGAGCCGTGCCTGTCCGAAAGAGTGCCCGCCCAGGTTGAGACCAGGCCCATGCTGACCGGCCCCACCATCATGAAGAGACCGGCCTTTTCCGTGGAATACCCCATCACCAGCTCCAGGAAAAAAGGCAGAATCAGAACGCCGCCGTTCATGATGAACGCCAAAAAACTCATGAGCAGGTTCATACTGAAGAGCGAATCACGGAAGATCGTCAGGTCGATCATCGGTTGATGCACGTGGGTTTCCAGAAAGATAAACAGAAAGAGACCCAGAACTGCCGCGGCAAGCAGGCCGAGGACGGCAGGGGAGGCAAAACCCATGCGTTGTCCCATGGTCATGGCCAATGCGTAGCATACCAAAGTGACCAGGAGCAGGAGCGCGCCGGCTATATCGAAACGCTGTCCCGCCTGACCGGCCTTGAGGGCAGGGACATGCTTCCAGATCACGAAGCTGGCAATGAACCCGACGGGTATGTTGACCAGGAATACCCAACGCCATCCGGCCAGGCCGATAATCAGCCCGCCCATGGCCGGTCCCGCGGCCAGGCCGAAAGCGATGATGCCGCCGATGATACCCAGGGCCCTTCCCCGTTCCTGGGGAGGGAAGACCATTGTAATGATAGCCACACCCACCGCCTGAGTCATGGCTGCGCCGAGTCCCTGGAAGACCCGAAAACCGATAAGCCACTCCACGCCAGGCGCAGCGCCGCAGAGCAGGGAGCCCAGGGTGAAAATGGTCAGACCGGTGAGATAGACCTTTTTGGGGCCGATGATATCCCCCATCCGGGCGGCACCGAGCATGAGCGATGTCAGCACCAGAATATAGGCGACAACCACCCATTGTATGGTGGCGAAATGGGTGTTCAGCTCCCGCTCCAGCGTGGGCAGGGAAATATTGACGATGCTGATGTCCAGAGTCCCCATGAGGACCCCTAGGCCGACGCCGGCCATCGCCCACCATTTATGCCGATACATCCCGGCGGCGCCGGCATGACTGAACTTCTCCACTCTGTTTGTTTACTCCCTTTCTTTAACCTTTCCCGGGCAAGAAGCCCCTCGGTGTCGATCCGGACCCAATCACTTCCGGATCAAAGGGTGATGTAGATTCGGGAGTGTTTATCACCATTTCTCAATGGTATCAAATTTTTGCTGAAATGAAGGAAAGAGGGGCCGACGGGCAGGGGGTGGTGTCGAAATCTCTTGAAAGTTTTTAAGGAAAGGATTAGCTATAGCGGCGTGTGATAAGCACGCTTTGACTATGGAACGGTATCAACTAGAAGATCTGGAGATTATTTTCGATTCCGCCGGCCAGGATGACTGGGGGAAGTTCAGCTTTCCCGTCTGGTACGGGATCCCC
>PNOO01000403.1 GCA_013824905.1 Syntrophus sp. (in: bacteria)
GAAACGGGGATCTTGATGGTGATCCCATCCCGGTCATGGCTGATCTCGGGCTCGCCGACCTGAGCGTTGATGAAGCCGTTGTTCAGATAGAATGCCTTGATCTTGCCTACGTCCTGCTTCAATTGATCTTTCTTGAGGAGTCCGGAGTCGGTGAGGAAGTGGAAAATGCCCCATTCGTTCGTGGTCATCATGTTCTTCAGTTCCTTCGTGGTGAAGGTCCGATTTCCCTCGAAGATAATGTTCCGGATGAAGAGTTTTTCATTTTCGATGATGGTGATCACGACGCGGACGTCCCGCTCGCCATCCTTCTCGATGGCGTAACGGATCTCGGCGTTGTAGAACCCCTTGCTGTCGTAAAAGGTCTTGATCTTTTCCGTGTCGGTCTTGAGCTTTTCGGGATTTACGGTCTGCCGGTTCCTGATGGACATGACGCCCTCGATCTCGTCCCTTTTCAACGCCTTGTTCCCGCTGATCCGGATCTCGGTGATCATCGGTTTTTCCACAACGATGAAAGAGATCGCCTTTCCCTCGGCACTATCCGTTACCTCCGCAGTGACGTCATCGAAGTAGCCCAGCTTGAAGATGGCCTTGATGTCGGTGGAAAGGTCGGCTTCGGTCAAGATATCCCCCGCGGCGCTTTTCAGGACCTGCTTGATGACGCTGCTTTCGATCTTGCGATTGCCCCTGAATTCGATTCGGGCGATCCTCTGCTCGGGGGCGATCCTGCTCCTGATGTCCATCTGAAGCTGGGCGAGAATGGCGCCGAGACGCTGCCGGCCCTTACCCTGAACGTAGACTCCCGGTAGGACTTTTCCCGTGCGGACATCGATCAGCCGCACATCCACACTGATTTGCTCACCGAATTCAGTGAAGCTCCCTGTGATGGTATAGGCGGCGCCGGTCTGTCTGCCGACTGTGAGCGCCAGGGCGTCGTCAATACGCTTCCCGGCGGTGGCGGCGATGATAGCGCTCTTTTCGACAAGGCGGAGGTTTTTCGTTTTCTGAAGTTCCGCGGCCACGCCCTGATAGACCGTTTCCCGGAGGTCAGCGGTGCTTTCCGTACGGGTGCTGTTGATTTCAAAGGGAAAAAGAGCGACTGTCTTGATGTGTTCTGCCGCCCTCCCCCAGGCCGGCCAGAAGAGAATCGTTGCCAGAAGCATTGCGGCGCATGTAAAAACCCCTTTTCTATTCACCTTAGTAAATCCTTCCGTCGCGCAGACCGATCTGCTGGGACATGCGGCAGGCCAGCGACTCGTTGTGAGTGACCACAACCAGGGTGATCCGCTTCGTCCTGTTTAATGTAATCAGAACCTCTTCTATCTTCTTTCCGGTTTCCGTGTCAAGATTTCCTGTCGGTTCATCCGCAAGGAGGATCTCCGGTTCGAGGATGAGCGCGCGGGCGATGGCGACCCTCTGCTGTTCCCCGCCGGAGAGTTCTCCGGGTTTGTGGGTTGTCCGGTTGCCCAGCCCCACTTCATTGAGGATCGCCTCTGCCTTTTGCCGCGCCTCGGCTTTTGGAATCCTTCGGATCAGGGCGGGCATCATCGTGTTCTCCAGGGCGGTGAATTCGGGCAGGAGGTTGTGAAACTGGAAAACGAAGCCGATTTTC
>PNOO01000404.1 GCA_013824905.1 Syntrophus sp. (in: bacteria)
GAACAAAGAGCCGGAAATATACAGGACGGTCTTTTCCTTCCAGAGGACGGCGAGGAGAATCGAGGCGCAAAGCAATATGAGATCGATAACGGTGACGGTTTTTCTGCCCATATAATCGGAAACCATCCCCCAGAAGAGGCAACCGAGAACCGAAAAGAGTCCGAACGAAGACCAGAGGAGGCCCGCTTCCTTTACTGACATACTGATCTCCTCCACCGCGTAAGCGACAACGAACGTCGCAAAAATGATGTATCCGAATCCGACCAGGAGATAGACGATCAGGATGGTTCGGAGCGGCGGGTCGCGGAAAAGCAGTCCCAGGGTGGAATCCTGGGAGTTGTGGTGCGTGCCGGATTCAACGAACGAAAGGTTTTCCTTCAGGAGAAAAAAGCTGACCAGCGCGACCAGAAGCGATGCGGCGCCAAGGACAAACCAGGCATGACGCCAGCCGCCTTCTCCGAACCGTTCCAGGATGAGGGGCGCCACATATCCGACGACGATAATCCCCACGCCGGTACCGCTCATGATGATGCCGATGGCGCTGCCGCTTCGTCTGATCGAAGACCAGCCGATAGTCAGCGGAATCAGCGGGATATAGGCGCCGGCGGCGCCGGCGCCTATCAAAAAGGCCAGGATCAGAAAGAGGTAAAAGGATGAAACAAACCCCAGGGCCATCATCGCCAGCCCGACCAGGGCGCAGGAGGCGTTGATTACGATCGACAGGCCCCATCGCTTCGAGAAGGCGCTGCACAGGTAGGCGAACAGGAGGTAGCCGATCAGGATGCCCACCTGGAAGAAGCCCATGTGGGTGTTGGTCAGCCCCAGGTCGCTCTTCATGCTGGGAAGCAGGGCCGTGTAAGCGAAACGGCCGAATCCCAATGCGGTGAGCTGGATCAGGAAACCCAGGGCGAGGATGATGAAATAGGTCTGTTTGTGCGATAACATTGGAGGATTCGGGTTGTGCATTCTTCACCGAAAGGGTTCAGTCATGTCCGAAAAAAGTGGCTCACTTTACCCTTCTTTTGAACATTCCTCAAGAGCGTTTACGCGCTTTTGTTATAAGAATGTAAAACCCCCCGCTCACAGGGCAGGGCTCTGTGCTTTTCGCCGGGATCGCCCCGTTAAGACGTTACGGGAATGACGTAAAAGAGGATGGAGAAAAAGTGGAAGGTGCTGCCCGCAAGGACGAAGAGATGCCAGACGGCATGGTGGTAAGGCAGGCGGTGCCAGCCATAGAATACGAGGCCCAGGATGTAGGCGAGCCCTCCGGCGATGAGGAGCCGCAGGCCATCCGGTGTGAGGGTGGCGACCAGGGGCTTGATGGCGAAGACGATGAGGAAACCCATTCCCACATAGAGGCCGACCGAGGCGACCGGCCAGCGGCGGAGCAGTGAGACCTGAAAGAGGACCCCGAGGAGGGCGATCGTCCAAACGACAGCTAAAAGGGACCAACCCCAGGGGCCGCGGAGGTTTACCAGGAGGAAGGGGGTGTAGGTCCCGGCGATCAGGAGAAAGATGGCCGCATGGTCGAGGACCCGCAGGACAGTCTTTGCCTGGGGGATCTGGATGCTGTGGTAGAGGGTCGAGGTCGTATAAAGCAGGATA
>PNOO01000405.1 GCA_013824905.1 Syntrophus sp. (in: bacteria)
GTCTCCGGGGGCGATTTCCCGGAAGCCGCCGGCCCCTTGGGATCCCCCTTTCCCTTCGACGCCGCCCTGCACGCGGCCTGCGTCTGGGGGCAGAGATACCGCAATATCGTTGCCTTCCCGGTCGGATTTGAGAGTCGGAGGATCATCCTTCCGACATCTGCCGGTCAAACCTATCTCTGTCGCGTTTTTCCCCTGCCGGAAGAAGGGGCCGTCCTGCGTTTCAATGTATGGCTGTTTGACGATGACCATCGGCCTGCAGAGATCCTCCTGGGGCTCAGGATGCGGGACATCTCCGGCGGGAGGCTCAAGCCCCCCGCCTGGGTGAGGAAGGGGGCATAGATGCGCCTTGTCGGCCTTCTCCTGCTGACCTATCTTGCCGGCTCGATCAACTTCGCCATCATCATCCTGCGCCTGTTGGGCAAGGAAGATCCCCGGACGCAATTCAGCGGGAACGCGGGGACGACGAACGTCTATCGCCAGGCGGGGCGGGGATGGGCGGCGGTCGTCCTCCTCCTCGATGTCGGGAGGGCCGTCGCCCTTGCGGCCCTGGCCCTCGGCCTTCTGCCCTTTGCCCTGGTCCCCTGGATCGGATTCGCCCTTGTCGCGGGGAACCGTTTCCCATGCTTCCATGGCTTTAGAGGCGGCAAGGGAGTTGCCGGTTATCTGGGTTTCACCCTTCTCATCTCCCCCTGGGCGGCGGCCCTGTCGTGCCTCATCTGGGTCATCATCCACCGGATCGTCCGCATCCCCTTCATCGCGTCCTTCTTCATGATCCTGACCCTTGGCGGGGCTTGGATCGCGGCGAGCGGCGGGGCGGCGGCGCCGATTGCCGGGACGCTGGCGACGGTTTTGCTGATTGTCTTCAATCACAGGAAAAATGTTGTTGCCTTCCTTGCGGAGAGGCGGCGGCAGGGATGACCAAAGGGCAATGCCGACTGCGATAATGTAAAACAAAAAAAGAGGTCACGTTTCCCATGCGCATCGTTCTGGTCCATCCGGCCGGGTCCAACTGGGTCCCCGGCAAAAAGGACATCACCGCCACGGCCAACCGGATGGCCCCCTTGGGGCTGCTCTCCATTGCGGCCTATCTGGAGCGGGAAGGCCACACGGTCCATGTCCATGATTGCCTGGGTCCCCGGGCTGTCGCCGGGGTGAAGGACAACGTCCGCCTCATTCTGCGGCATAACCCCGAACTTGTGGGATTTTCCGCCACGACGTCCGGATTTCTCGATGGCTGGGAGATGGCTGCGGCGATCAAGGCCGAGTCGCCCGACATCCGCACCGCCTTCGGCGGTGTCCATGTCTCTGCCCTGGGGGAAACCCTTCTGGAGGACTTTCCCCATATCGATTATCTCTGTCCGGGAGAAGGCGAAGCGACGCTGGCGGACCTCGCCGCCGGGGTAGATCCGGCCCGTATCGACGGGCTGATCTGGAAGCGCGGGGATGAGATCGTCGTCAATCCCCCGCGGGCGCCGCTTCCGGACCTGGACGATCTGCCGTTTCCCGCCTATGAAAAGCTGGCCGGTTTTCCCCGGGGTTACAACCTGCCGCTTTTCAGTTATATCCGGTTTCCCGGCGCCACCATGATT
>PNOO01000406.1 GCA_013824905.1 Syntrophus sp. (in: bacteria)
ACCGTATGCCCATCCTCAGGGGGCATTGCACCGTCCCGGAAGACCTCATCGGCGTGACCTGGCGGGACTGGTATGCTGACGCCGAGGCGGCTCTGCTCGACCTGAGCCGGGAGGTGGAGAAGACCGTTATCGTCGGCCTCTCTGCGGGCGGACTGGTGACCCTCAACCTGGCCATCGAGCACGCCGACCTTCTGGCCGGGGTTGTGACGGTGGCGGCGGCCCTCCGCTTCGCCGACCCCCTCGTCGCCCTCACCCCCATCCTCACAGTTCTGGTCAAGATGTGGCCGCCTAAAGTCTCTCCACCAAAATACGCCGACCCGGAACTGGCCAAGTACGACAACAACTACCCATATTTCCCCATCAAAGCCTTCGCCTCGCTGCTGAAGTATGCCGGCATCACCGAACGGCGCCTGCCGCAGGTGAAGGTGCCCATCCTGGTCATTCACTCCCACCAGGATACGACGATCCAGCCGATAAGCGCTGAGATCATTTACAACCGCGTCTCCTCGGCAGAGAAGCGCATCGCCTGGTTCGAGAAGTCGAGCCACGAGATGATGCGGGACTGCGAGCGCGAGGCGGTCTTCAACCTCATCGAGGAATTTGTGCTGCAAAAGAAAGGAGCATCAACAAAATGAACATCAAAATGAGTTTCCCAAGAAAACTTGCCTACAGCAGTGGCAACCTGGCCGCGTTGCTCTCTTACCAGGCCTTCGGCACCTACATCCAGTTCTTCTATATTGACACACTCAAACTCCCGGCAATGCTGGTTGCCACCATCGGCTGGACGATCTACGGCATCTGGAACGCCATCAACGACCCCCTGGCCGGCGCGATCTCCGACCGCACCCACACCCGCTGGGGGCGGCGCATCCCTTACATCCTTTTCTGCACCCTGCCCCTGGCCATCACCTTCGCCCTGCTCTGGCTGCCCCCATTCCGCGTGGAGAACGGGCAAGCCGGCCCCCTCTTCGCCTGGTTCTTGGTCTTCATCCTGCTCTTTGACCTCTTCTGGACGGTGATCGTCCTCAACTGGACGGCCCTCTTCCCGGAGATGTTCCCTTCCCTCGAAGAGCGAACCCAGGTCTCCGGCCTCAGGCAGGCTTTCTCCGTTATCGGCCTGCTTCTGGGTGTGGCGCTGCCGCCTTTGCTTTACGGCAGTATCGGCTGGGGGCCGATGGGCATCATCTTCGCCGTCATCGTGGCCCTCTTTTTCTTCATTTCCCTTCTTGGCTGCCGGGAAAAGAAGGAATTCAGCCGTGAGGAGTCACTTCCTTTGAAGGCCGCCCTGGGCGCCACCTTGAAAAACCGCTCCTTCCTGCCCTTCGTAGGGGCCAACATCTTCATCCAGTTCGCCTTCCTCATCCTGCCGGCCACAATACCCTTCTACGTCAAGTACGTCCTGAAGTTAGGTGCAGGTGAGACTTCCGCCCTGCTGGCCGCGCTCTTCGTCGTCGCCATGATCCTGCTTCTCCCCTGGATAAAGGTCACCGTGCGCATGGGGGCCAGGAAGGCGCTGATGGCCGCCTGTCTGCTCTTTGCGGCGCCCTGGCTTGCCTTCCAGGTGATCGGCAATTTTACCGGCGCGA
>PNOO01000407.1 GCA_013824905.1 Syntrophus sp. (in: bacteria)
CCGATCCCGCAGGCCTGGGCGCCGATGCCGATCCGCCCTGCGTCGAGGCTGGAGAGCATCTGCCGGAATCCCTGGCCCGGCTTCCCGAGGAGGTTATCCGCCGGGACTTCGGCGTCCTCGAAGATCAGCTCTGCCGTGCCGGAGGCCAAGATCCCCATCTTTTCCTCGACCTTTCCCACCCTAAATCCCGGGGTGTTCCTTAGATCGACGATCAGGTTGATGATTCCCTTGTAGCCCCGGGCGGGATCGGTCGTCGCCGCCAGGACGCAGTAACGGGCGATGTTGCCGCTGGTGATGAAGGTTTTCACGCCGTTGACGATATACCGGTCGCCCTTGAGCTCCGCCCGGCATTTCAGGGCGGCGGCATCGGAGCCGGCTGTGGATTCGGTCAGGGCATAGCAGCCCTCCACTTTGCCGCCGGCAACGGGGGCAAGAAATTTCTTCTTCTGCTCCTCCGTCCCGAAAGTCTTTACGGGGTAGCCGTAGAGGCTGTTGTTTACGGAGGCGATGACGCCGCAGCTTGCGCAGGCCTCCGAGATCTCGATGAGCGCCATGACGTAAGTGACATTGTCCATCCCGGCGCCGCCGTATTCCGTCGGCACGGCGACCCCCATGAGCCCCAGCTCGCCCAGTTCGCGGCAGATCTCTTCGGGGTGTCGGTGCGTCCTGTCCAGTTCCGCGGCGATCGGCTTGATGTGCATTTCCGCGAATTTCCGGACCATCTCCCGGACCATCTTCTGTTCGTTCGTGGGTGCGAAATTCATCGGGCGCCTCCTTCACGGCGGTCGTGTGTCTCCTGCAAAAGCCGGTTTTCCTTACTCTTTGAAGGCTTCCCTTCACTCCTTTTGAGAAACATTCAGATCCGTTCGAGGACGATCGCCATCCCCTGACCGCCGCCGATGCACAGTGTGGCAAGGCCCAGATTCAGGTCCTTTTTCTGCAGTTGCACGGCGAGGCCGTACGTGATCCGGGCGCCCGTGCAGCCGATGGGGTGGCCGATGGAGATGCCGCTTCCGTTGAGGTTGCATTTATTGAGATCGATCTCCAGCTCGCGCAGGCAGGCGATGGCCTGGACGGCGAACGCCTCGTTGAGCTCGACAAGATCGATGTCCTTCATCGTCAGTCCCAGTGTGCTGAGGAGCTTTCGCGTCGCCGGAATAGGACCCAGCCCCATGTAGGCGGGATCTACGCCCCCCGCCGCATAACCTTTGATCCGGGCGAGGGGCTTGAGGCCGAGCTCCTTTGCTTTATCTTCAGCCATGACGATGACCGCAGCGGCCCCGTCATTGATTCCGGAGGCGTTCCCGGCGGTGACCGTTCCGCCTTCCTTCTTGAAGGCCGGTGTAAGTTTGGCCATCTTCTCGAGCGAGGTGTCCATCGGCCGTTCATCCGTCTTGAAGACAAGAGCCTCCCCCTTTTTCTGGGGGATGATCACGGGGACGATCTCGTCCTCCACGGCACCGCTTTTGATGGCGGCTCTGGCCCGCTGGTGGCTGATCAGGGCCAGTTCGTCCTGCTCCTGACGGGTGATCCCGCAGCGGGCGGCGATGTTCTCGGCGGTGAATCCCATGTGGTAGC
>PNOO01000408.1 GCA_013824905.1 Syntrophus sp. (in: bacteria)
GTCTTGATGTCGGGATCGACGCCGGCTTCCAGAAGGATTTTTTTCGCATTTGCCTTCCCTATACCGTAAATATAGGTTAAAGCAATCTCCATCCTCTTGTTTTTAGGTAAGTCCACTCCTGCAATTCTTGCCACCTGATAACCTCCTGAAAAATGAATCCTTATCCCTGACGCTGCTTATGTTTCGGATTCTCGCAAATGACGCGCAACACGCCGCGTCTTTTGACAATCTTACACTTTTCGCAAATCTTCTTGACCGAAGAACGTACTTTCACTTTTGATCACTCCTTCAATCCGCCAAGGGCGCAGCTTATACCGCCTGCCGGTCGCCCGCCTTTGCTATTTTGTCCTGTAAACGATTCTTCCCCGTGTCAGATCATAGGGAGACAGCTCAACCGTCACCCTGTCGCCCGGTAGGATCTTGATAAAATGCATCCTCATCTTGCCGGAAATATGGGCCAGAACGCGGTGACCGTTTTCCAGTTCCACACGAAACATGGCATTCGGCAAGGGTTCGATCACCTTGCCTTCAACCTCTATTGCTTCCTCTTTTGCCATAATTTCCGATCTATGACAGGATCTCCCTCATTGCCGTCCTCTTCAGTGAAATTCACTGAATCCGGCTGAGGATTTCCGGTCCGTTTTCCGTAATCGCTACGGAATGTTCAAAATGGGCGGAAAGTTTTCCATCCTTGGTGACCACCGTCCAGCCATCCGGCAGGACCCGCACTTCGTAACTTCCCTCATTGACCATCGGTTCTATGGCCAGTACCATGCCCGGTTTAAGCTCGATCCCTCTCCCCCGGACGCCGTAATTGGGTATCTGCGGATCTTCATGGAGGCTCCTGCCGATGCCATGTCCGACAAAATCCCTGACGACCGAAAATCCTGCCGTCTCTACACGTCCCTGAACGGCGGCGGAAACATCTCCCAGGCGGTTGCCGGCCTTGGCCTGCCGGATGGCGTCGTACAGACCCGCTTCGGTGACTTTCAAAAGCCTCATCGCTTCAGCGGAGACTGCACCCACCGGAACGGTGATCGCCGCATCGCCATAATACCCCTTGTAATTCACACCAAAGTCGAGGCTCAGGATATCCCCTGGAACAAGCGGCCTATCCGACGGCATTCCGTGAACCACTTCGCCGTTTACCGATGTGCATAAGGCAAACGGATAACCCCGATATCCTTTAAACGCCGCTTTTACCCGCCTTTTACGGCAGAGCTCCTCACAGTAACCGTCAAGCTCACTTGTGGTTACACCCGGCCTGACTCTTTCACGAATCTTATTCAAGATCTCCGCAACGATCAGATTGCTTGTCCGCAGCTTCTCGATCTCATCAGGCAGTTTCAGAATAACCATGTCAATGATCCTGCGCCGGGGAAATCACGCATCTTCAACGTCTTCTGGCGATATGTCCCTTCTTCATGAAACCTTCATATTGTCTTGTCAGCAAATGGGTCTCAATCTGTCCCGCCGTATCCAGGGCAACGCCCACGACAATCAGCAGAGCGGTCCCTCCAAAATAGAAGGGCACATTGAAAGAGCTGATCAGGACACTGGGGAGCACACAGACT
>PNOO01000409.1 GCA_013824905.1 Syntrophus sp. (in: bacteria)
TGGACGAGATCGGCGAGCTGCCCCTGGCGTTGCAGGCAAAACTGCTGCGTGTCTTACAGGAGAGAACCTTTGAACGCTTGGGGGGACGTCGGGAGATCCGTGCCGATGTGAGGATTGTCGCGGCAACAAACCGGGACCTGACGTCTGAAATCCGCGAAAAGCGGTTCCGGGAAGACCTCTTCTACCGCTTGAACGTCTTTCCGATCCATCTGCCCCCGTTGCGGGAGAGGCGCGACGGGCTGCCGATCCTTACCGAGTACCTGGTAGTGCGGGCGGCTCAGCAGATCGGCAGGGCGGTTTCTCTTGTCGAACCGGAGGTGCATGCCGCCTTCGCCGACTATGACTGGCCGGGCAACATCCGGGAGCTGCAGAACGTCATTGAACGGGCCGTGATATTGAGCAGCGGCAGGATCACCCGGAGCGATCTGCCGGAACTTATCCGCCGGCCGGTCAAACCAATATCGGTCACTGCCGACGGCAGCCTGCAGGATCTGGAACGGGAAGCCATCCTGGAGGTGTTGGAACAGTGCAGTGGGAACCGCCGTCTGGCGGCGGAGCGTCTGGGAATCTCGAAGCGAACCTTGCAGTACCGGCTCAAGGGGTATGGCTTGGTAGACAGTTGAGCGACGGTGCAGAATCGGCGCCGCATGGTGCAATATCTGCACCTCTGCCGCCCGGCGCTCTTTGGACTCTGTGCATTAACATCTTTGATAATAATGGGATACGCTTAACGATGAGATTGGCACGGTATCTGCTATACCTTATGGCAACGGGAACGAATCCCGAATACAACCATAAGGAGATACAAAAGATGAAAGCAAAAAGCATGATGGTGATGGCAGTCGTGGCGGCATCCGTTCTGGTCATTGGGGGCGAGTCCTTTGCCCGTGGAGGGGTTGCAGGCGCCGGCGGCGGCAGAGGGCAGGGAGCGCTGACGATGACCCAGTCTACGACTCAGGTTCGGCCGGTGGATTCCCAGCGCCGTAACGGTACGTTCCTGACCACCGGGACTACGGCAAGCGGATCTACCACGCGGCCCGCCAATGGGCGTGGGCCGATGGACGGCACGGGAATCAACCATCCGGCGCCGACCGCCCCCACAAGTACGACTCCGTAACACAGGGAATCTGAAATGAGAGGCATCCAGCGCTTTTATATCTTGATTGCGGCAGCGGCTCTTCTGCTCGTGTTGGGAGGAACGGCCGATGCCTTCTGGGGGGTTGGCGACTCCAGGCAGCAGGATAAAAGCGGTCTGGATCTGGAACAGGGGTATGACCGCAACACGGTCGTGAAAATCAACGGCTCTGTTGCGGTCCCCCCTCGCCCGCTTGCCGGCGGCCTGATAGCCGTCGATTTGAATCTCACGGGCGAACAGATCGTCGTGGTTCTTGGACCTGCCTGGTATCTACAGGATGACAACCTGGACTGGAAGATTGGGGACCAGGTGACCGTGCGGGGTTCGCTTGCCCAGGGAAAGGACGGGCGAACCTATCTTCTGTCACAGCAGATCAGCGTCCCCGGTGGAGCAACCATTGTGCTGCGCGGTGAAAACGGAAGCCCCTCCTGGTCCGGT
>PNOO01000410.1 GCA_013824905.1 Syntrophus sp. (in: bacteria)
AATCGAAGAAATTCTGGAGGCGATAGTGGCGCGGATCCCACCCCCCAAAGGAGATGCGGAAGCGCCGCTGGCCGCGCTGATCTTCGACGCCAAGTACGACGCGTTCCGGGGAACGGTCATCTACTGCCGGATCTTCAACGGGCAGGTCAAGGCGGGAGACATCATCCGCCTCATGTACAACAACGCCACATACCGTGTGGAGGAGGTCGGCTATTTCATCCTGAGGCGGGAGAAACGGGAGGGCCTCGCCTCGGGTGAGGTCGGTTACATCATCGCCGGCGTAAAGACCGTCTCCGACGTCCGGACCGGCGACACGATCACCTTGGATAACCGCCCTTGCGCCAATCCCCTTCCGGGATTCAAAGAGGTGAAGCCGGTCGTTTTCGCCTCGATCTATCCCATCGCCTCGGACGACTATGAGGACCTGGCCGTCTCCCTGGAGAAATTCAAACTCAACGACGCCTCCTTCGTCTATGAAAAAGACTCCTCTGCAGCCCTGGGACAGGGCTTCCGTTGTGGTTTTCTTGGGCTCCTTCACCTCGACATCGTCCAGGAGCGTCTGGAGCGGGAGTATGATCTCTCGATCATCCTCTCCGTCCCCAGCGTCCGCTATCGCTTCACGTTGAGGGATGGGACAGTGATCCACGTGGACAATCCGGCCCACTACCCCGACCCGATGTCGATCATCAAGTCCGAGGAGCCCTATATCCGGGCGACGATGATGCTCCCCGAGCGCTACCTCGGCGCCGTCATGAAACTCTGCATGGAAAAAAGGGGCGTGAACTCAACGCTGAACTACCCAAATCCCGGCCGGGCAGAGCTGATCTACGAGATGCCTCTGGCCGAGGTGATCTTCGATTTCTATGACCGCTTCAAATCCGTAACACAGGGCTATGGTTCTTTCGACTACGACCTGATCGACTATCGGGAAAGCTCTCTTGCCCTTTTGGACATCCTCGTGAACGGGGAGAAGGTCGACGCTCTGTCCCAGATCGTCCATCGGGAACGGGCGCGTGCCCGGGGTCTCCAGGCTTGCGAACGGTTGAAGGAGGAGATCCCCCGGCAGATGTTCAAGATTGCCATCCAGGGGTCGATCGGCGGCGAGATCGTCTCCCGGACGACGATCTCCGCCTTTCGCAAGGACGTCATCGCCAAGTGTTACGGCGGCGACATCAGCAGGAAGCGAAAGCTCCTGGAAAAACAGAAGAAGGGGAAAAAGCGCATGAAGATGATCGGCAATGTCTCCATCCCGCAGAGCGCCTTTCTCGCCGTCCTGAAGTCGGATACGGAGTGAAATGACCGCCCTGCCGGGTCTTTACATCCACATTCCCTTCTGCGTTAAAAAATGCGCGTACTGCAGCTTCTACTCCGTAACCGACCGAACGCTGATCCCTGATTTTCTTGCGGCCCTCCGCCTTGAAATGAGCCTGAATCGTGATGAGGGGAGAGATTTTGATACGGTGTATATCGGCGGCGGAACGCCTTCCGTCCTCACCGCGGCCGATCTCGAACGGTTGGTCGGCGATATACGGACCGCCTTCACGATCACGCCCGATGCGGAGATCAC
>PNOO01000411.1 GCA_013824905.1 Syntrophus sp. (in: bacteria)
GAGTAAAGCGCCGGTCCCGCATGGCCCTTGGACAGAACGAACCGGTCCCTCCCCTCCATCCGGGGGTTGCGCGGGTCAATCCTCATGTGTCGGTAATAGAGGACCACCAGGGCCTCCACCACCGACAGACTCCCGCCGATATGCCCCACCCCGACGCGTCCGATCGCATCCATGGTAAGATAGCGAACTTCCCGGCATATGTGCTTCAGTTCCCTCGCCTCGTTGTTGTCCACTTCACCCCCCCTGTTTCGGTATTCATGGCCACACCAAACCCGACCGGATCCCGTAGCGCCGGTCTGGCGGTGATGGTCCGGCTCATGGTTTGACCACAACCTTCAAGGCACCATCTATACGGTTGACGAAGGTCTTCATGGCCTCGTGGATGTCATCCAACGCAAATTGATGCGTAATCATGTCTTTGGCGTTGATCTTGCCCCGGGACATCAGTTCGAGCACCTTCGCCGAGCAGTTCGGGTTCGCCCGAGAACCGTGAACGGCGATCTGGTTCATGACCATCGTCTTGACCGGAATCATCATCTCATCCGTCGCGGGAAGGGCCACGAAGGCGACGCTGCCGTTCTTCTTTGCACAGCGTAGGGACTGGAGAACCGCCTCCTGCGTGCCAGCGCACTCGAAGACCTCGTCGGCCCCAATTCCGCCGGTGACCTCCCTCACGGCAGCCACGACATCCTTGACCCCCTCATAGTCGACCACATGGTCCGCGCCGAGCTTCCGGGCGGACTGGAGACGTTCGCGACGTCCGACCATGATGGTTTTGCTGCCCATGGCCTTGGCGATCTGCATTGTAAAGATGCCGATCGGTCCGGGGCCGAAGGTCGCGGAATAGCCGCCGGGCGTGACGCCGGTCAGCCGGATGGCCTGGTACGCGGTACCCGCCGTGTCGACAAGGGAGGCTTCCTCGAAGGAGATATTGTCCGGCAGGAGAGTCAGAGATTTGACATTATACGCGTTGTATTGGGCGTAGGCCCCCTGGTACGTAAATCCGTAATGCCGGTGGCCGAGCGGGGTCCGTCCATAGTTTAGACAGAGATTATAGTGGCCGGCCTTGCAGTTGGCGCAATAACCGCAGCCGCAGTGCGCCTCGCCGGCGACCCGGTCGCCGGCCTTAAATTCCGTCACTCCTTCGCCGAGGGCGACCACCTCTCCGGAAAATTCATGGCCGGGAATGAAAGGAAAGGCGGGCGGCCAGTTGATGCTGAGATAGCCACCGGAAAAGACCTTGGGATCGGAACCGCAGATAGCCACAGCCTTCACGCGAACGAGGACCTCTTTGTAGCCCGGCACCGGGATCTCCACCTGCTCGACGCCGTACTGATTGGGCGCCCTCATCACAACCGCTTTCATCTTGTCGCTCATGATTCTTTCCTCCACGATGTCCTGACTCTCTATTTCCTATTCTTGCTGTTGACCTTGATGATCATCATCCGCATCGGCTGATGGCAGGTGCATTCGATGGAGTGCGGCATACCGGCAGGCAGGAAGACCATGTCTCCCTCGTGGACCTCGTACACTTCATCCTCCCCGACCTTCTGGATGCC
>PNOO01000412.1 GCA_013824905.1 Syntrophus sp. (in: bacteria)
ATGGAATACCAGGACGAATTGCACCGACCCTCCTTCGGGTACAAATTCAAGATGAAGTTCGATGGCTGCCCCAACGGCTGCGTTGCCTCGATCGCCAGGTCGGACATGTCGGTGATCGGGACCTGGAAGGATGACATCCGTATCGATCAGGAGGCGGTGCGGGCCTATGTGGGCGGCGAATTCAAGCCCGATGGGGGGGCGCACGCCGGCCGCGACTGGGGACCCTTCGATATCGTCAAAGAGGTGATCGACCTGTGTCCCACCCGTTGCATGGGCTGGAATGGAAACAAGCTCGGGATCAACAACAGGGAGTGCAACCGGTGCATGCATTGCATCAACACGATGCCCCGGGCCCTGAGGATCGGAACAGAGACGGGGGCGTCGATTCTGTTCGGCGCCAAAGCCCCGATTCTGGAAGGCGCACAGCTTTCGACCCTGACCATCCCGTTCATGCCGATGGAAGAGCCGTTCAGTGAGCTTAAGGAGCTGATTGAAAAGATATGGGACTGGTGGTCCGAAGAGGGCCGGAGCCGTGAACGGCTCGGTGAGCTGATGCAGCGCAAGGGATTTGCAAAATTCCTCGAGGTCTGCGAAGTGAAAGCGGATCCCCGCATGATCAAGGAGCCCAGATCGAACCCCTACATCTTCTGGAAAGAAGCGGACATCCCAGGAGGATGGGAGCGGGACATCAAAGACTTCAGAAAACGACACCAGAAATAGGAGGTTCTTAAAAATGGGTTACGATGCAAAAAATCCAATGAAGGACAGGATCACCGATATCGGTCCCAGGGATTACAAGGAGTTTCTGCCTCCCGTCATCAAGAGAAATTTCGGAAAGTGGCTGTACCATGAAATCCTTGAACCGGGCCTGCTGGTGCACGTCTCCGAGTCGGGTGAGAAGGTGTTCACCGTGCGGGTGGGCGGCGCGCGTATGATGAGCGCCACCCATATTCGCGAGATATGCGATATTGCCGACAAGCACTGCGACGGATACGTCCGCTGGACCACCCGCAACAACATCGAGTTTATGGTCGATGACGAAGCGAAGGTAAAGCCGCTGATGGAGGATCTGGAAAAAAGGAAATTCGCCGGCGGATCGCTCAAGTTTCCCCGCGGCGGCACCGGGGCGGGTCTGACGAATATCGTCCATACCCAGGGGTATCTCCATTGCCATACCGCGGCGATCGACGCGTCGGGCGTGGTCAAGGCGGTCATGGATGAATTGTACGAGGATTTCGGGAAGATGAGACTGCCGGCTCATGTCAGGATATCCCTGGCTTGCTGCCTGAACATGTGCGGCGCCGTTCACTGCTCCGACATCGCCATATTGGGCGTTCACCGCAAACCGCCCATGGTGGATCATGAAAACCTGGCGAATATGTGCGAGATTCCTCTGGCCGTGGCGTCTTGCCCCACGGGAGCCATCAAGGCGACCACCGTGGACGACAAAAAGAGCGTGGTGGTGAACAACGACAAGTGCATGTACTGCGGCAATTGTTTCACCATGTGTCCCGCCATGCCGCTGGCGGATGCGGAGGGAAGCGGCGTGG
>PNOO01000413.1 GCA_013824905.1 Syntrophus sp. (in: bacteria)
TTCCTTAATGATCGGGATGGCTGTATCCGGATCTTTGTATTGGAGAAGGATGGCCGGAAGATAGAACGGTCAAGGCTGCTGAAGGTCATTCTTTCGGGAGTTTTCGTTTTTGTCAGAAGACCGGGACGCCGGAATGGAATCATCGTGTGAGGGAGAGTCAAACAGACCGGTAAAAAGGCTGAAGGTGACGCCTGCGATCGGCCTGATATGGCTGATCCGGAAGATGAGTTCTCTGTCGCGAATCGTTTCCACGGGCCGGACCTCTTTGAACCTTGGAAGAAAGATTCCCGTGGCGATAAGCCGGATGATTCCGGAGATCAGGAATATCACCAGCAGGATAAACGCCGGTTTCCAGGTCCAGAAACCCAGGGAGTAACTATGGGGAAGATGATCGGCGGCATACCCGCCCGCTGCCGATCCCAGGAAAATGAAGAATCCATTCACCAGTCCCTGATAGGCCACGCATCGCGCCCGCTTGGGCGGTGTCACCGCATCGAAGATAAAGTTTGCCGAAGCCAGGCTGAATCCTGACCAGACGAACCCGCTGTATACCTGAATGATGACGAGATACAGGATATGAGGGGAGACCAACCAAAGCATTGGAACGAAAGCAACCCCCCAACCGCAGACATTGAGGATCTTCTTGTTGCCGAAGCGGTCACTCAGCTCCCCCCAGTATCGGAAGGTCAGGAACTGGGAAATGGTGGCAACGCCACTTACTATTGTGAATTCTACGTAAGAAAAGTGGAGATCCCTGAGCATGTATAAAGCGAAATAGGGGGCTGAGAAGGAAACACCGAAATTAATCGCTCCGACGAAGAAGACAAATTTGGCAAAATTCGAATAGGGTGAACGACGCAGGAACTGCCGAAAGGTGAAGGCCTGATCGGGTGCAATAAAAAATTCGGGGTCCTCGTATTTTGACAGCCAGCGAAAGGAATTCAAGCGGGCGAGAAAAGCGACGAAAAAAATAATCAGGAACCCGACTGCCGTTTTATCCGCCCTGTCAAAAAGGTGCAGAATGACCCCGGCGAGGATAAGTGAGATAAAGGTGCTCATTCCCGTCAGCCTGTTGCGGTAGCCGAAGAATCGACCCCTGATGCCGGCCGGTACGAGGTCACCTATCAAGCTGTTCCAGATCGGTACGGTGGAGCCGTTGGCGCCATGGTACAACACCATGAGTGCCAGCAGGCAGAGGACGGGCGTCCTCCCGCTGCCGAACAGAAAAGGCAGAAGCGCCATGGGGACGAGGCTGACAGCCTGTGTTGCGACACCTGCGAGGATATTCTTCCGACGGCTTCGGAGGCGATCCATCTTCAAGGCGGCAAACCATTGCATCAACGCTCCGAAGAGTTGGGGCAAGGTCGCCAGAAGCCCGATTTGCAGAGTGGTGGCCCGAAGGAATATGCCGAATGGTCCGAGGTAAGTCTCCCCGCATCCCATCATCACGGCGTAGGAGACGCCGTCCCTTATTGCGGCATCAAGAGAAGGATTCTCTTCATGAGTTGTTTCCTTTGACGCTTCCCGGTTCATCACAACTCAATCAGGAA
>PNOO01000414.1 GCA_013824905.1 Syntrophus sp. (in: bacteria)
GCTTTTCCTTGAAATGATCCATCTGACACGTGAACACGGAAAAAGTACGATCAATTTAGGGCTGGGGGTCAATGAAGGAATACGAAGATTCAAGAAAAAGTGGTGCGGTAAACCGTTCCTCCGGTATGAATTCTGTGAGAGCCGTTATGGCGTTGCGAGGAAAGCCTCGCTGATCGATGCACTCTTGGGAAAATTCAGCTACACAAAAAACAGTGTGAGAAGTCAATGAACGTACCCCCGTGGAAGGAAAAACGGTTGCGGACCATTTGGAGGGTGGAAAAAAACGCCAAGGTCTCTTTCCTCGTGGGAACGGCCCATTTTTCCCCTATCAGCTTCCGGAAAGCGCTGACCAGGCTGCTTCAAGGATCCGAAACCGTCCTTTTCGAAGGGCCCCTCGATCAGGAGAGCATGGCCGTGGTTGCCCGATACGGCGCCCGCGGAGAGGACACGCCCTCCGTATACGATGCCCTTGACCCCGCCGTCGTCCGGGAGATCAATCGGCAACTGGCTGACCCATCGGGACGGGCCGCTTTGGCGGGTTCTTTTCTGGATCTCATCAATGTGAAGCCTCCCGGTTTTCTTGAACAGCACGCGCGGGGTGTCCGCCCCTGGATGGCTTTTTTCACGACATGGTCCGCTTTTTTGAACTGGAAACATTCAATGGACGTCGAAGCCTTCCACATCGCCCAAAAACTTGGGAAAGAAATCGGATATCTGGAAACCATCGAGGATCAGATCGAGGCTCTGGATGGAATTCCTTTTGACAAAATTGTTAATTATTTCAATCAGCATCAGCAATGGAGCGCCCACAAGGAACGATTCACAAAGGTTTTCCTCGAGGGGGATGTGCAGAGCTACCTTTCCGTTACGGGAGAATTCCCGACCCGTTGCGAATCCATTATCGGGAAGCGCGACCCCATATTCTTCAAGGGGATAAAGGCCTCCTTCGAAAAAAGGCAAACAACCGCCTTTGTCGGAGTCGGGCATACACCGGGGATCCGAAAAATGTTTCTCGATGAGGGATACCGGGTCATTCAGGAAGAGCCGTGATCACGACCGCGCAAGAGGACTATATCGAGCGTCATGCATACGTGCCGGAACATATTCCCCAATACGTCGCCCCGATTTCACAGACGGAACCGCATCTCTTCGGAGAATTTCTCGTCTATGCAAAGAAGGGCCATTTCATTCTCGTCGGATATCCTTTGAACGGAACCTTAGAAGAGAAGCGTCTTGCAGAGACCATCGAAGATGCCATAAGGCGCTTTAAACCGGAAAGCGTTTCCCTGATCGCACCCGCGATTCCCCGATCCCTTCAACAAGAGACTCCTCCGCCCACCGACCATTACTATCGCCTGGACCTGTCAGCCCTTTCCATTTCTCAAAAATTGAGAAATATGTTAAGGCGGGCGGGACGAGAGCTCTTCGTGGGAAAGAACCCCCGTTTTGATCAGGAACACAAGAAAATGATTAATGAATTCTTGAAGACCCATTCAGCGGATGAGGCAACCCGGCTCATCTTTCAGCGAATCGATACCTATCTCTCCTCC
>PNOO01000415.1 GCA_013824905.1 Syntrophus sp. (in: bacteria)
CCTGATCCTGATTTACATCCTCATCGTCGCCTGGTTCAAAAATTTCATCACGCCGCTGATCATTATGGCGCCCATCCCCCTGACCCTGGTGGGGATTCTGCCCGGCCACTGGCTCTTCGGCGCCTTTTTCACCGCGACTTCGATGATCGGGTTCATCGCCCTGGCAGGCATCATCGTCAGAAATTCCATCCTCCTGGTCGATTTCGTGGAGATGGAATGGCGCGACAAGGGCCGACTGAAAAACGCACTTCTCATGGCCGGCGCCGTCCGTTTCCGGCCGATCATTCTGACCGCAGCGGCCGTGGTGGTCGGCTCTTTCGTCATGCTCTTCGACCCGATCTTCCAGGGGCTCGCGATCGCCATGATGTTCGGGGCGGTTGCGGCGACTGTTCTTACCCTGATTGCCGTGCCGCTGCTGTATTTCGAATTTTTCAAGCAGAAACCCTGCCCCCTGGCCGAGCAATTGGGAGAGTCGTGCGAGACAGACGAAAAGACAGGCGGCGGGTCCGATTGACATCCCGGACCGCTTCTTCTATATTGTACAAACTGAAAAACAAGGAGACGGATCTATGAATGCAGGACCTGAACTTCGACTCTACACGCGAATCGGCTGAGCGACCTGCGCCGCGGCGAAAGAGTTTCTTTCGCGACACCACATCGAATACCTCTCGAGGGACGTCTTCGCGGACCCCGAGGCAAAGGCGGAGTGGCAGGCCCTCGGCCTGGAGACACTTCCCTACGCCGTTCAAGGGGAACGCCACGTCCTGATCCTGCATACCGATCAGTTGCGGGCGTTTCTGGGCCTTCAGGCCTCGGAAGCCGCGGCGTCCTATGGGGAACTGGCCGGCGCCACGAACCGGATACTGAGGGCGGTGGAGCAAGCCGTGCTTCAGGTTCCCACCGAACGGCTGTCGGACCCCACCCCCAACCGGGGCCGGGATCTGCGGGAGATGGTCTTCAATATCCACGATCGCATTCCTCCGATGACCGCTTCCCTGGACTCGGGGATATATCAATGGAAGCAGGGAGACGATTACGGTCGCAGCCGCCGTTTCCTCACATCGGAGGAGCTGGGCCGGTTCTGTTCCGAGGTGAGAACGGCCTGGTTTCAGCGCGCCTCTCTGGTGGACGACGATGCGGCATACGAAATGGTACAGACCCATCGCGGCCTGGTCACTCATCTCCAGCTGCTGGAATCGCAGGCCTTCCACGCAGCCCAGCATCTCCGCCAGATCTACGTGTTCATGCGGCAGATCGGGATCACGCCCGCCCGGGAACTGACCGCGGTGGAGATGGCGCCGGTCAGCCTGGGCGAGCAGGTTTTTTAGGAGGATACTTTCATGACGAAACTCATCGTGGCATTGGATGGTATCGCCTTCAATCAGGCGATGGAAACCGGAATTCTCTCCGCTCTTTCCAAGGCCCGTGAAAAAGGCATGATCTGGGGGATCAAGCTCAGCGACATGCTCTACACCGGGGACGTGACCAAGATTATCTCGTCCCTTAAAGACGAGTTCAAACTGGGGATCATGGTTGACGTCAAACTC
>PNOO01000416.1 GCA_013824905.1 Syntrophus sp. (in: bacteria)
GGGCCGTGGATGAGATGGTGGAAGAATGCCGGAAGATCGCAGCCGGAAGCCCCCTGGAATGTTTTGCCGTGCACCAGGACATGGAGATTATTCTTTAAAGGAGATATGACTATGCCCAGAAACGAAAGAATTCAAACCAACCGGAGAGATTTCCTCAAGATCTCTGTAAGGGGTATTTTCCTCACGACCGTTCTGCAACTCGGCCTCCCCTTCCCCGCCGCTGCGAACGCCCCGAAGGAAATCCTTCTCACTTACGACGCGGCCGCTAAGACACTCACGGTCCAGATCACCCACAGCTCGTCTTCGCCCACGTTTCACTACATCGAGAAGGTCGAAATCAAAAAAGGTGGAAAAACGATCTCCACGACCGATTACAAAAGCCAGCCCGATCAGGCGACCTTTTCCTATGTGTACCCGATCGAAGCGGCCCCAGGAGACGTTCTCGAGGTTAAGGCCAGTTGCAGCATCTTGGGGTCCCGGACAGAAAAGCTGACCGTGAACCAATAGTCCCACTGACCCGCGGTTATCTATATACAACAGGACGGAGGTCCCTTTTTATGCCCCTTTTCCTTGTACATGCCGCCCTGATGGCGGCGGGATTTCTGCTGGTCTTCTCCGCCTTGATCGTCGCCATGACGCAGAGGCGCAAAAGGTGGTGGCTCAGGATACACAAGGCCATCGGCCTGACCGGAGGTTCGCTCCTGCTGTTGGGGGCTATCACGGCGGTCGCAGCGGTAGCATCCACCCCGGAAGGGCATCATCTTCGGACGCCGCATACCTGGCTGGGAGTTCTGACGATCTCGGTGGCAATCATCGCCCCGCTTCTCGGCCTACTGCAGTTCAAGATCCCCCATAAGGCGGGAACCATCCGTGTGGTCCACCGCTTCTTCGGCCGGCTCCTGAATATCATCGCCCCTATCGCCATTTTGCTGGGTTTGCGCGTGGCGGAAATCATCTAAGACAGGCAGACCTTTGGACAAGGAGCGAACGATCCATGTTTCTGCCCGCCACACCTGATGAACTGCGGGAGCTCGGCTGGGACCGGCTCGACGTGATCCTGGTCACCGGCGACAGCTACATCGACAGCCCCTACGTGGGCGCTTCGGTCATCGGCCAGAGCCTGCTCAAGGCCGGATACCGCGTGGGAATCATCGCCCAGCCTGATCTGGACACTGCCGCGGACATCACCCGTCTCGGCGAACCGGCCCTCTTCTGGGGCGTCACGGGCGGCTGCATCGACTCGATGGTCGCGAACCGCACCGCCTCCGGGAAGAGGCGCAGGGAGGACGACTTCACTGCCGGAGGGGTCAACAACCGGCGTCCCGACCGGGCGGTGATCGTCTATGCCAATCTGATCCGGCGGTGGTTCAAGGAAACGAAACCGATCGTCCTGGGCGGCATCGAGGCGAGTCTCCGGCGGATCTCCCATTACGATGCCTGGTCGAACCGCGTCCGCCGTTCCATCCTGATCGACGCCAAGGCCGATCTGCTCGTTTACGGCATGGGGGAAAAGACGGTCCTGGAA
>PNOO01000417.1 GCA_013824905.1 Syntrophus sp. (in: bacteria)
TTCACCGCCTCGATTGATGATGCCCCAGAAGACGACTGGTACTGATGCCTTGCCGCCATTCATATAATGCCAGTTGGCCGCCTGGTTGATGATGGGATCCATGGCAAAGAACATGAAGTCCAGCCGGGGATGCACCACAACGGCTTTCATGCCTGCGATGGCTGCCCCCACTGCCGCCCCGGTAATTCCGTTTTCGGAAACCGGCGTATCGATGACGCGATCTTCCCCAAACCGCTCCAACAGATCCTGGGCCGTATTCCCTACATACCAGGGACTCTTGACCCCTTGTCCGATGAGAAACACAGATGGATCCAGCTCCATCATCTGATGAAGCGCTTCATTGATTGCCAAACTGTACTGGAGCTTTCTATGCGAAGACATATTTCAGCAGATCCTCTCTCCGGGGACTTGGACTCTGTATAGCGTAATTTAGAGCTTCACTGATTTCAGATGCAACATCCTCGCGAATGGTTATAAGTCTATCCTCATCAATGAGTTGATGTTCCAGGAGGTATCTTTCAAACTTTATAATCGGGTCTTTTTGAAGCCATGCTTCGATCTCATCTTTCGGCCGGATATCCGTGTGGGCACCTTGAATGTTGTCATCCGGACCCACATGCCCTCTGAACCGATACGTCATAAACTCCATAAAGACGGGTCCGCTTCCATTCCTGCAGTCATCAACAGCTTTTCTGCTTGTCTCAAAGACCTGAAGCACATTGTTGCCGTCCACCACATGACAATCCATACCGAAAGATTCCGCCATTTTGTATATCGGCTTGTTCACTCGGCATTCCCGGATAGGCATGTGCGTCGCATAGAGGTTGTTCTCGCAGGCAAAGATGACAGGAAGTTTCTTGAGGACCGCAAAATTGATAGATTCATAAAGAACGCCTTCTCCGGTGGCTCCATCACCGAAGAAACTTACTGCCACCCGGCCGTCCTTACGAATGATAGAGGCCAAGGCGGCCCCGACCGCCAGAGAGATCGTTCCTGCGACAATCGGGGCCGACCCCATCATCCCGACATCCGGATCGATCAGGTGCATCGACCCCCCTCGACCGCGGGAACAACCTGCTTCTTTACAGTAGATCTCCGCCATCATCGCTTTCAAGGATCCGCCTTTTGCCAGGTAATGGCCGTGTGAACGATGGCTACCAAAGACATAATCGTCTTTCATGAGAGTCGCGCAAAGACCCGTCGCGATAGCCTCTTGCCCGCTGTACAGATGGCAGGGGGTGCGTACATCACCCCTTAAAATGGGTTCAACCAGGATCTCTTCGGAAAGGCGAATCCGAAGCATGGTCCGATACAGATGTTCTAGAAAACCAGCAGGGCAGATCATTATCTTCTCCGGAGTTTGTGTGATCGATTATTTGAAGATGATTGTCTTAAGGGTTAGAAAAATGATTTTTATATCCGCCCAGAAAGACCGTTCCCGCACATATTTCAACTGCAACCGGATCTTCTCCGGCCGGATCTTCTCCAGGTAATCCTTATCCGGATCCGTGCTGCCC
>PNOO01000418.1 GCA_013824905.1 Syntrophus sp. (in: bacteria)
GAAGAACCTCACTTGTGATAAGGCCGTCTTCGGCTCATGCGTGACCATAGAGGACAGCAGTGATGGGAAAAAGATCACCTACCAGCTTGTCGGCCCCTATGAATCGGACCTCGAGAAAAACAGGATATCAGTGACCTCGCCGATCGGTAAGGCGCTGATCGGTATGTGCGTAGGTAATGAGATCAGCGTGAAGACTCCGGGTGGCGTCCGGGAGTTCGAGATTGATGATATCTCCGTTCAAGACGAAGAAACTTAACCCTTCGTTGCGACATTCAGCCGGATGACGGCCCGCATAAGGGCCAACCTGGCCTTTTCAAACTCCGCGTCCTCCCGGGGCAGGTTGGTCAGTTTCTCTTCGGCCCGTTGCTTGGCCCGTTTCGCCCTTTCCAGGTCGATCATGTCCGATCTCTCCGCGCTTTCCACCAGGACCGTGACCTTGGAGGAGGAGACCTCCGCATAGCCGGTATGGACCGCGTAGCGGGTCTTCTGATGATTCCGGATAAAGCTCAGTTCTCCAAAGTCCACCGAGCTCAAAAGCGGGGCGTGCCCCTTGAGGACGCCGAACTCCCCTTCCGTGCCGGGGATGGTCACCTCTTCGACGATACCCCGGAAGGTCATCTGCTCCGGGGTCACGATTTCCAGAGTCAATTCATCCGCCATCTCAACATCCTCCGGCTATTCGGCAAGCCTCTTCGCCTTCTCCACGACCTCTTCGATGCCGCCGACCATGTAAAATGCCTGTTCGGGCAGGTCATCATGCTTTCCCTCAAGGATTTCCTTGAAACCTCTGACCGTTTCGGCCACCGGCACGAATTTGCCCTCCGTGCCTGTGAACTGGGCGGCGACGAAGAACGGCTGGGAAAGGAACCGCTGGATTTTTCTTGCCCGGCCGACGGTGATCTTATCCTCTTCGGAGAGTTCATCCATGCCGAGGATCGCAATGATGTCCTGGAGGTCCTTGTATTTCTGAAGCGTTACCTGCACTTGGCGCGCCACCTCGTAGTGTTCCCTGCCCAGGACGATCGGATCCAGGATGCGGGATGTTGAATCAAGGGGATCCACCGCAGGGTAGATGCCGAGTTCCGCAATCGGTCGTGAGAGGACGACGGTTCCGTCGAGATGGGCAAAGGTCGTCGCCGGCGCCGGGTCCGTCAGGTCGTCGGCGGGGACGTAAACGCACTGTACCGCTGTAATGGATCCCTTGTTGGTGGAGGTGATCCGTTCCTGAAGCTCCCCGAGGTCGGTTGCCAGAGTGGGCTGATAACCGACCGCAGAGGGCATGCGGCCCAGGAGGGCCGATACCTCGGAACCGGCCTGGGTAAAGCGGAAGATATTGTCGATGAACAGAAGGACGTCCTGTCCTTCCACATCCCGGAAATATTCCGCCGCCGCCAGGGCCGTCAGGGCCACGCGGGCGCGGGCGCCCGGCGGCTCGGTCATCTGGCCGTAGATCAGGGCGGCCTGCTTGATGACCCCCGATTGCTTCATTTCGAGATAGAGGTCGTTGCCTTCCC
>PNOO01000419.1 GCA_013824905.1 Syntrophus sp. (in: bacteria)
CACAGGCAAGACCTACACCGCGTTCCAGATCATCTGGCGGCTCTGGAAGTCGGGCGCCAGAAAGCGAATCCTCTTTCTCGTCGATCGAAACATCCTTGCCGACCAGACCAAGATCAACGACTTCAAGCCGTTTGGCAAGGCAATGACGAAGATCACCCATCGCACCGCCGACAAGGCCTTCGAGATCTACCTCTCGCTTTATCAAGCCGTTACCGGGACCGAGGAAGAGCAGAATATCTACAAGCAGTTCTCCCCGGACTTTTTCGACCTGATCGTCATAGACGAATGTCATCGTGGCAGTGCGGCGGACGATGCCTCCTGGCGCAAGGTGCTCGAATACTTCTCTTCGGCCACCCAAATCGGCATGACCGCCACGCCCAAGGAAACCAAAGAGGTTTCCAACATCGAGTACTTCGGCGACCCGATCTACACATACTCGCTCCGGCAGGGCATCTCCGACGGCTTCCTCGCACCATACAAAGTCATTCGCATCGGCATCGACAAGGACCTTGAAGGCTGGCGGCCCGAGAAGGGCAAGACCGACAAGTACGGCCAGGTGATCGAGGACCGCGAATACAACGATCTCGACTACGACCGCAACCTCATCCTCGAGAAGCGGACCGACCTTGTCGCCGCCAGGATCACCGAGTTTCTCAAAGCCACTGACCGATTCGCAAAGACCATCGTCTTCTGTGACAACATCGATCACGCCGAACGCATGCGGCAGGCGTTGGTCAACGCCAACCCCGACCTCGCCGCCGCCAACAATAAATATGTCATGCGGATCACCGGCGACAACGAAGAGGGCAAGGCGCAGCTCGACAACTTCATCGATCCCGAATCCACGTTCCCGGTCATCGTTACGACCTCGCAACTGATGTCCACAGGCGTCGATGCCCAAACCTGCCATCTCATTGTCCTCGACAAACGCATCAACTCCATGACTGAGTTCAAGCAGATCATCGGCCGCGGCACCCGCATCAACGAGGACTACAACAAATTCTTCTTTACCATCATGGACTTCAAACGGGCCACCGCGCTCTTTGCCGACCCTGGTTTCGACGGCGATCCGGTGCAGATCTACGAGCCGGGCGCAAAGGATTCTGTTGTTCCTCCGGACGAACAGTCCGGGGCTGGCGTCGAATATCCTCCGGGCGGGTTTGTTACCGACCCACTCGTAACAGGAGAAACCCGGAAGAAGTACTACGTCGATGACGTCGAAGTCACCATTGCCACCGAGCGCGTACAATACCTCGACGCCAACGGCAAGCTCATTACCGAGTCGCTTAGGGATTATACCCGCAAGACCGTCCGAAAGACCTATGCATCACTCGGCGACTTTCTTACCGCCTGGAACAGCGCTGAGCGTAAACAGGCCATTATCGAAGCGCTTGCCGGTCAAGGGGTTTTCCTCGAAGAACTCGCCGAGCAGGTGGGTCGCGACTATGACGCCTTCGATCTCGTCTGCCATGTCGCCTTTGACCAGCCTCCCTTGACCCGCCGTGAGC
>PNOO01000420.1 GCA_013824905.1 Syntrophus sp. (in: bacteria)
CCCCTCGTTTCCCCCCTCCCTGTCCAATGGATCTGAACATCTTCCTTGACAAAATATTCCCTGTAGTGAATAATCATGTGGAAGATTCTCCAGACGCGCCAATTTGACGAGTGGTTTATGAGTTCTGACGAGGTCGATGAAGATGCCCGTGTATCCATCTATGCTGTGATGGAGGTATTGAAAAGCATGGGGCCGAATCTTGGTCGTCCTTATGTTGATTTGATCAAAGGAAGCCGTCATGAGAACATGAAAGAGTTGAGAGTTCAAAGCAAAGGCAGGCCTTTCAGAATATTTTTCGCGTTTGACCCATTACGACAGGCCGTTTTGTTGATCGGCGGGAATAAAACAGGAAGTAAGCGTTTCTACACGCGTATGATTCCCATCGCGGACACGCTGTATGATCATTATCTTCAGGATCTGGGGGCAAGGAAATGAAAGCAGAAAAATATACAGATTTTTTCGAGGAAGCTAAAAAGAGTATGTCGAAAGAGAGCATCCGCCGCGCTGAGCGAGAAGCAAATAAAATCATTTTGAATCTTGGTCTGGCAGAACTACGAAAACATGTGGGGCATTCCCAATCTGAAATCACGGGATACCGACAATCGAGTGTTTCAAAGATCGAAGCGAGGAAAGACATGAAAATATCTACACTTGTTTCTTATTGCCGTTCTCTCGGCTTGGGAGTCGAAATCAACGCAGTTCAGGTCACTCAAAAAGGAAAAAGCATCAAGAAGAACCTCCTGCGAACACCATCATAGGAAATAGCGCCCCACTATTCCGGAGGCGTGGGGTGTTTTTGTAGGCTTTTACCTTTAGCGTAAGTTTTGAAAAATCCCTTTGTCCTATACCTGCGAACCAGTCGTTATCTGAAGCCGGTTCAGGTATTCGGCCGGATCTGGTTTCGGCTGCAAACGCCATCCGTCCGCATCGGCCCCCCTCCGCCCATCCGTAGACGCGCCGCGGAATGGGCGAGCTCTCCCCTCAAATCGCGTGCCCTTCTTTCCCCCTCGCGGTTTCGGTTGCTCAACGAGGAGCATGAAATCAAGGACCCCTCCGACTGGAATAATCCGCAATGGGCCAAACTCTGGCTTTACCACCTCCATTATTTCGACGATCTGAATGCGGATGGGGCAGGACTGCGGACCGCATGGCACGCGTCGTTGATCGAACGGTGGATTGCGGAAAATCCTGTCGGCCGGGGCAACGGCTGGGAGCCCTACCCCCTCTCACGGCGGATCGTGAACTGGATCGAATGGACTTGGGCCGGAAACGAGCTGCCGCTGGAAGCAGCGGCGAGCCTGGCGGTGCAGTCCCGATACCTCCGCAAGCGGCTGGAGTGGCACATTCTGGGGAACCACCTGCTGGCCAATGCCAAGGCCCTGATCTTTGCCGGTCTCTTCTTTGAGGGGCCGGGGGCGGAAGGCTTGCTGGCCATCGGGGCGTCAATTTTTTCGCGGCAGTTGGCTGAGCAGGTTCTGGCCGATGGGGGGCACTTC
>PNOO01000421.1 GCA_013824905.1 Syntrophus sp. (in: bacteria)
CCGTCTCTATCCCAGCGAGGCGCTGGTGGCGTTTGAAGGCAAAGAGAGTAAGGCCATGGCGGATCAATTGGCTACTGTGAGCAAGTCAAGGCTTTTTGACCGCGCCGGCATTCTTTCTGAGAAAGATATGCGCAAGGTTGAAGAAGCCATTAAGATACAGCTTGGCATTCATTAAGAACAGGCAGCTCTGGCATGCGGGCGAAGGCGGCAGACGTCTTTGTGGCGGAAAATAGTTGACTTTCCGGGTGGGCTGATGTAGCGTTCACTCGCCCTGAAGGGGAGTAGCTGTCCGGGCAAGGTCAACATACTGGCGAAAGCCTGGCCTTGCCATTGGTGTGAGCCAATCAGCGAGACTTTCGGTGTGACTGTATTGTCATACTGAAGTTTCGCTTTTTTTGTGTTAGAAAAGGTTCGGGGATGACCATATTCATCGCATCGTTTGTGTTTGTCGTTCTTGCCGAGATGGGGGACAAGACCCAGCTCCTGGCGATGGCCTTTGCAACCCGCTTCCCGGCGAAGACGGTCCTCGCCGGGGTGCTGGTGGCGACGCTTCTCAACCACCTGCTGGCCGTCGTTTTGGGGAACTGGCTAACAAATATCGTTCCATTCGTCGGAATCCAGATCGCCGCATCCGCCTCCTTCATCTTCTTTGGCCTCTGGACTCTGCGCGGCGACAAACTCGAAGGCGAGGACAAAAAATATGCCTTCAGCCCTTTCTGGACGGTTGCCGTGGCCTTTTTCTTCGCGGAGATGGGCGACAAGACGCAGCTTGCGACCGTGGCCCTTGCCGCGAAGTACCATTCGATCATTCCCATCTGGATGGGGACGACAGCGGGCATGATGGTTGCCGACGCCTTCGGGATCATCGTCGGTGTCGTACTGGGGAAGAAGATACCCGAGCGGTTCGTGAAATGGTTTGCCGCCACGATTTTCATCCTCTTCGGGGTCGCCGGTCTTTACGATTCGCTGCCGAAGAGTCTGCTGACCCCGCCGGCGATGGCGGGGGGACTCCTTTTCATCGTCCTTCTCATTGGCCTCGTTGTTCGTATGAACCACCACCGGAAGTCCCAGTGGAACAAAATCGTGCGGAAAGTGTCGCACGGGGAGCACAAGCATCATAAATGGAATCATAAGGAGGTGGAATGATGAAAACAGTTGTTGCATGCGTGTACGATCTCATCCCTTCGCCCATTGGTGAAGTAGGGATCGTAAGGCGTCCCGAGGGGGCGTTCCCCGTCCGGATGATTTTTCTTCCCCATGTGGGCGCGTCCACGAGCAAGCGCATCCGGGAGACCTTCCCTGAGGCGGTGCCGTCGTCGGGGAAGAAGGATAAAACCGGAATGCAGATCGAGGCCTACCTGGCGGGCGATGCCGTGAATTTTTCGATCGCCGCGCTGGATTTTGAGGGCATCGGCGGATTTGAACGGCGCGTTCTATTGGCGGACCACCAGATTCCGCGCGGTCGTGTCATGACCTATGGGGGGC
>PNOO01000422.1 GCA_013824905.1 Syntrophus sp. (in: bacteria)
TGAAAGTAATTCCGATAGTCCCCGAAAACCCAGATGGCCCGTTTTTTTACGCTCATGATCGCTTCTTTTTATCCGCTTTGAGATCCTTGCCGATGGCGCCGCCGATCTTGTCGTCGAACCTCTCGAAGAGCTGCTCCACGATCCGCTTGGGCGTCCCGGTCAGGACGATGTTTTTCTTCCCCACCGTCGGCGAGGTCACATTGAGGATCTTCGTGGCGGATGCCTTCACGCCTATCATTTCCTGATCGAGACCGAGCGCCTCCGCATCAAGGGTCTCGATCTCCGCCTGGGAGAACGCCGCCTGCAGACCGCCCAGCGGCACATAGCGCGGGGTATAGACGCTGGTCGTCACGGTCACCAGGGCAGGAAGAGCCATCTCCAGGGTTTCGAGAAAGTTGTCGGCGAGCCGTTGCACCCGGACGGTGCGTCCGGAAACGGCGATCTCATCGACATAGGCCACGCCGGGAACATCGAGCTCTTCGGCCAGTTGGGGACCGACCTGGGCGGTCTCGCTGTCGCTCGTTGAGAAGCCGCATAGGATGAGATCGAATCCCGCACAGGCCTTCTCGATCGCACGGGCAAGGGTGTAAGAGGTCACGGATGTGTCCGCTCCGGCCATCCGCCGGTCCGTGAGCAGGACCCCACGGTCCGCGCCGAGGGCAATCGCCTCGTAGAGGATCTCCTCGGCCATCGGCGGGCCCATCGTGATCGCGGTGATTTCACCCCCCTCAGCCTCCCGGATCCGGAGGGCCGCCTCCATGGCCGAGCGGCAGGCCGGGTTCATCATCCCCTCGGCCAGGTCCCGTTTGAGGGTCCCCGTCGCCGGATCCCAGGGAAGTTCGGAAACCATCGGCACCTGCTTGATGCAAACGACCATCTTCATCATCGACTCTTACGTCCTCTGGGCAAGCACCGAGCGCGCGATGACCATGCGCTGGACTTCACTTGTTCCTTCATAGATTTCCGTGACCTTCGCGTCCCGGAAATAGCGTTCTACGTCGTATTCCTTGCTGTAACCGTAACCCCCGTGGATCTGGACGGCCAGATTCGTCACGCGGGTCGCGACCTCACTGCAGTATAGCTTGGCCATCGCCGCCTCGGCGCCAAAGGGCCTCCCCGCGTCTTTCAGTGCACAGGCCCGATAGAGAAGGAGACGCGCGGCATCGATCTCGGTCGCCATATCGGCGATGTAATTCTGGATCGTCTGGAACGATGAGATGGGTTTCCGAAACTGCTGACGCTCCTTGGAGTAACGGACGGAGTCCTCGAAGGCGGCCTGGGCAATCCCAAGGGCCTGGGCGGCGATGCCAAGACGGCCTGTATCGAGGGTAACAAGGCCGATCTTGAGCCCGTCGCCGGGGCGGCCGAGAAGATTCGCTTCCGGAATGCGGCAATCCTCAAGGAAGAGAGAGGAAACGGGATTCGCCCGCATCCCGCAGAGGTCCTCGATCTCCCCGACGG
>PNOO01000423.1 GCA_013824905.1 Syntrophus sp. (in: bacteria)
AAGACATCAACCGGGTGCAGAAAGACGTGGCGTACGACTTCATTTACGTGGACGAAGAAAGTTTTGAAAAATACAAGCCAACCTCATTCCGGCAATTGCTGGAGGCCTTCAGGGAATACAAAGAGAAAATATGACAACGGCTTGCAGCGGATCGCCGGGGGCTCCCGCTGAAGCCGAGCGTTCGCCGGAACGAGGTGGAAACGATATTTGATTTTCCGGGCTTGTTGGGATAGGCTTCAATCATGAGTGATACATTTGGGGCAATTCAAACGCTCACCCGGAAACTGGAAAAACAACGCTGCCTGATCATTGCCGATGACCTGACCGGTGGGGCCGATGCGGGCGTCCAGTTTGCCAAGCGAGGCCTGAAGACCCTCCTGATCCCCTTCCACGGGGAGGACGCCGTCTCCCTCGCCGCCCGTCCGGCGCAGGACGTCCTGGTCATCAACACGATCACCCGCGGCCTTCCTCCGGCGGAGGCCTTTGCTATCCTGTCCGGTCTCCTGAAGAGCTTCGACCCCAAGCGATTCCCAATCCTTTACAAGAAGATCGATTCCACCCTCCGGGGAAACATCGGCGCCGAGATCGATGCCATTCTTGCGGAAACCGCGCTCCCCCTCTGTTTCCTGGCCCCGTCCTATCCGGAGCAGGGCCGGGTGCTGGTCGGGGGGATCATGATGGTCGGGGGAAAGCCCCTGGCGCTCACGGAGGCGGCCCGGGACGCGGCATCCCCTGTACAGGAATCTTATGTCTGCAAGCTGCTGACAAACCAGACCTCCCTGTCCATCGGGCGGATTGATCTGAGCGACGTGGCGTCCGGGAAGGAGCCCCTGCGGCGGGTCGTAGAGGGGGAACAGCGGGCGGGCCGCCGGATCATCGCCTTTGATGCCGTGAGCCGCCAGGACCTGGCCACGATCGCCGAGGTCGCCCTTTCCATGGAGACGGTTCCCCTCCTCGCGGGCTCCGCCGGCCTGGCCGGGGAGGTTGCGAGAATCCTCGTTCCCGGGAAAGTCAAGATCAGACCGAAGAGGCAACGCACTTTCCGGCACGTCCTGATCATCGGCGGCAGCGCCTCGGCCGTGACGCATGAACAGTTGCAGCGACTCCAGGAGGACGGCCTCCCCTCCTTCGAACTCCCCAGGGATATCGTCTCCGGCAATGGCCGGACGGGGACGGAGGATCGGTGGAAGCTCGTCCGCCTGCTGGGGAACGCCCTTGCGGGCGGAAGCGCGATCTTCCGGACCTTTACTGAACGCTGGATCGAAAACGGTGACGGGGCCGCGTCGATCCCGCAGCGGATCGCGGACGTGATGGCCGATGTGGCCCTTGAGGCCCTGCGGGAGGCCCGGATCGACGCGGGCGACATGGCCTTGATCCTGACCGGCGGCGATACGGCTTTAGGCGTCCTGCAATTGCTGGACTATGAAGGAATCGAACTGGAAGGGGAACTGCT
>PNOO01000424.1 GCA_013824905.1 Syntrophus sp. (in: bacteria)
GTCAAGAGCAAATAGACTTGTCCGGTTTTGTAGCACGTGAATTGTCCGCTTTTCTGTTCCATGAGAGGGGAGATATTTAGGAACAGGAGGAGAGCGGCGGACGTGCGCTTCCTCAGACGATGAGCAGTTATCCACAGCCCCTCTCCCGCAGCCTTTGCGGAGCGAGGCGGGAGGGGGTTGTGGGTAACTGCGTCAGGCCGCTTTTTTCATCTCCTTGAGCTTTCCCCGTGGGTCATAATCAGCCAGCTTTCTCGGACCGTGAAAGATGGCCACAGACCTATCCAGATACCGATGGACTTGGACCCTGACCCTGACGTAATGGCAGCGGTATTGGTTCGCTGGAATTTGGAGTTTCATTCCTTCAAAGCTGACGCAGTTGTCGGCGCTGACCGTCCGCTCATCCTGCTCGCAGAGAATGTCGTCAAGATCATCCCCCTTCCAAGGGACAAACGCTGACCCGTCTTCAAGGGGCGGCCGCATGAACTCTGCGTTGAACGCGGGGAGATACACCTTGATCAAATAACGGTTGGCGGCATTCATGTCTGTGATTCCATGGAAAGCCAACTCCTTGACAAGCCGGTCCTGGTGAGTCCCAAAAGCCCTCTCGCTTCGTCCTCGCGCTTCCGGGGAGTAGGCCGCGATCATCTGAATCCCAAGGTGTTTCATCGCCCGGCCAAACTGGGTCAGCTGCGTTTTACTGACCTTGCCTCCTTCCTTGGGTGTGTACCAGTAGTGACTCCCCCGGTCCGTGTACAAAGAACTGAACAGACCCTTCTGGACGATCACTTCCCGTACCCCTTGAAAACTGCTGGAAGTCCCTTCCTCGTCAACAAAGAACATCGAGTAATGCTCGTTGGTGGCATCATCCATCGTCACGATCAAATCCCACTTCTTCCCGGGAACCCATTCATGCCGGCTGCCGTCCTGATGCAGCATCATACCCGGTAGGTGGGCCCGCTCTCTACGCTTGCGATGAACCCCCCGCTTGGAAGACTTCAAAACCAAGCCCTTCGATTGAAGCGTACTCTTGACCCAAGTATAACTGCGAGAACCTCCTTTCCGCCGATACCGACTGTAAAAATGTTTCACATTCCAGCCACGGTATCCACTACTGTAAAGATCGGAAACCGACATCACCTCATCCACAGGCGCCCGACGAAATGAAGCCTGTGTCAGCCGCTTGTCCGACAAACCCTCCATACCCCCTTCTTTGTACCGATCAATGTAACGCCGAAACGTCCGATCACTTACACCCAAGACCAGGGCTGCTGTCTCCTGCGTCAACCGGCTCTCGTTCCACCCCAAATAAACCTCTTCGAATCGCATCTTCCGGTTCTCCTCCAGATACTCTGTCCGCCTCATCCGTCACCTCCGTAGATGACCATAACAAACCGGACAGATCGTGTGCTACAAAACCGGACATATCATTTGTCACTGAC
>PNOO01000425.1 GCA_013824905.1 Syntrophus sp. (in: bacteria)
CTATCCTGGTGGGAGGCAAGCTTTCGAACCGGATTACCGCCCCGATGTTTTCCAAGGTTGTGGTTCCGTTCCTTCCCAATGAGGCGCCTCGCTGGCCGCAGACGGTGGAGGCGGTCAAGAAAATTCTCAACACCTATGCGAAAGACGCGAAGAAATACGAACGCCTCGGCGACTGGGCCGCGAGAATCGGCTGGGAGAGGTTTTTCGAGAAAACGGATCTGCCCTTTACAGAGCACCTGATTGACGATTACCGTTTTGCCTACACAACCTGGCGTACCAGCACACAGTTTAAATTTTAAGAAAAGAGGTGTCTGATGGGTGCCGAAGAGGACAAGAAGCTGATCATCGATACATTGAAGGGTAAGAAAACGAAGACGAAGTTCTATCTGAAAGACTTCAATAATATGTTCCCTGATAAAAGGCCAAGGGAAGTCAGCAAGCTTGTAAATGAGATGGTCGCAGAGGGTCTCCTGGAGTATTGGTCCACCGGCAGCACGACAATGATCGGGCTCAAGGGGGCTGGGATCCAGCACGAAACGGAAGACAGCGATCAATAGGAGATAGGACGGAGAAATGATCGTTGACCGCCCGAGGGTAGTTTTCTCTGCCCTGCGAGGAAATTCAGGGAAGACCTTCGTGACCGTGGGGGTGGGGGCATGCCTTACGCTTAGGGGTAAGGCCGTGTCTCCCTTTAAGAAGGGTCCCGATTATATAGACGCTGCCTGGCTTGAAATGGCAACAGGGCATCCTTGCTATAATCTGGACCTTTTCTTGATGGGAAGGGAAGGGATGCTCTCTTCATTTATAACCCGCGTGCAGCATGCCGACGGCGCGTTGGTGGAGGGAAACAGAGGTCTGTATGACGGTATGGATCGTGAGGGAAGCTACAGCACGGCCGAGCTTGCCAAATTGCTGCAAGCGCCGGTCATCATGGTGGTGGACTGCAGTATGGCCACACGTACCATAGCCGCCACGATTCTCGGCTGTCAACTTTTCGACCCCGAAGTTGCCATTAAGGGCGTTATTCTGAATCGGATCGGAGGGCCGCGTCACGAAGCCGTCATCCGCACCGCCATAGAGGATCGCTGCGGAGTGCCGGTTTTAGGGGCACTCCCCCGGATACAGGAGATAATATTTCCAGAAAGGCATATGGGTCTCGTGCCCCCGCGGGAACACCCGGAGGCCCGCCGGGCGATAGAGGAGGCGGCCCGCATTGTCGATGCACACATCGATGTGGATAAAGTGTGGGAGATTGCCCGGGAAGCCCCTGCCGTTGACTTCGACGTATTGGACAGGCAACACGAAGAACTGCATATCCGCCCGTCGAAACAACCGAAAATCGGTTTTATCAGGGATTCAGCCTTCTGGTTCTACTATCCGGACAATCTGGAGGTCCTCGAAAAAATGGGGGCATCCCTTGTCGCATGCAG
>PNOO01000426.1 GCA_013824905.1 Syntrophus sp. (in: bacteria)
GCGTCGATAAAAAAACGGATGAGTCATATTACTGTGGTCCTGGACGAAGAGTAATTCTTGAGGAGGTGTCAGGTTGGGGCAGAAGGTGAACCCGATCGGGTTGAGGTTGGGTGGTATCAAAACGTGGTCTTCGCAATGGTTTTCAGAGAGGAATTACTGTGAGCTGCTTCATGAGGACATCAAGATCAGGAAATACCTCAAGGAAAAGCTTTACCACGCCGGTATCTCCAAAATAGAAATCGAAAGGGCGGCCAATAAGGCCAAGGTGAATATCCACGCAGCCCGCCCCGGGATCATTATCGGGAAAAAAGGCTCTGAAATTGAAAAGCTCAAGAAGGATCTCGAGGGCATCACGAAGAGCGATGTAATCATTAATATCCTTGAAGTCCGCAAACCGGAGATCGATGCCCAACTCGTTGCAGAAAATGTCGCTCAACAGCTGGAGCGACGTGTCGCCTTCCGCAGGGCCATGAAGAAATGTGTGACAGCGGCGATGAAGTTCGGCGCCAAAGGCATCCGGGTGAACTGCGGTGGACGCTTGGGCGGCGCCGAGATGGCGAGATCGGAGTGGTATCGTGAGGGAAGGGTGCCGCTGCATACGCTACGCGCCGATATCGATTGCGGTTTTACAGAAGCCCACACGGCCTATGGCCTGATCGGCGTCAAAGTACTGATCTTCCATGGTGAAGTATTGCCCGGCAAGAAAGAAATTGCCAAGTAGGTTTTGACTCAATGGGCTCTCCCCGCCGGAAGCTCGTAATGATGTGCAAGCAGAACAGGGGTTTTGAACGATGTTGATGCCTAAAAGGGTTAAATTTAGAAAGTTGCAGAGGGGCCGGATGAGTGGAAAAGCCACGCGCGGGGTTACCGTGGCTTTTGGCGAGTATGCCCTGCAGGCAACGGAGTGCGGCTGGATTACGGCAAGACAGATCGAAGCGGCCCGTGTAGCCATGACGCGACATGTCAAGCGTGGCGGAAAAATCTGGATCAGGATTTTCCCCCACAAGTCCGTGACAAAGAAACCCGCAGAAACCCGTATGGGTAAGGGAAAGGGCGCTCCGGAGGAATGGGTGGCGGTGGTAAAACCAGGCGTCGTGCTCTATGAGATAGAAGGGGTTTCGAAGGAAATCGCCAAAGAGGCATTCACCCTGGCAGCCCATAAGCTTCCTATCGGCACGAAGTTTCTTTCAAGGGAGATGTCTGATGAAAATTAAAGAGATCAGAGATCTTGGCATCGATGAATTAGAGCAGAAGAATAGGGAACTCGTGGATGAGTTTTTCAAGCTCCGTCTGCGCCAGGCCTCAGGGCAACTTGATTCTCCTGCCGTGCTGGGCCGCGTTCGCAAGGATATCGCCCGTATAAAAACGGTCCTGGCCGAAAAGGAGGTAGGTAGTGGAACAGCGCGGTAATAAGATAGCCATCAAGGGA
>PNOO01000427.1 GCA_013824905.1 Syntrophus sp. (in: bacteria)
AAGCTGCTTGAAGGATACCGAATGATGCCATGACCGATACACCCGGCTCTCTATCTATTTCGACAGAAATCATTTTCATCCTCGCCCTTGTTATTATAAATGGTGTCCTTGCGATGGCTGAAATGGCGCTGGTGTCTTCAAAAAAATCCCGCCTTCAGCACCTCGCAGACAACGGCGACATCGGGGCACGAAAGGCCCTCGACGCCCTCAATGATCCGAACAGGTTTTTTTCGAGCATTCAGATCGGCATTACTCTCGTCGGCATCCTCGCCGGGGTGTTCGGCGGGGCAACCGTTGCGAAGAGTCTGGGAGAATGGTTGAGTGTCCTTCCTGCTGTTGGTCGATATGGCCATACTATAGGAATTATTGTGGTAGTTGTTGGAATCACCTACCTGTCCCTTGTTCTCGGGGAGCTTGTGCCCAAACGGTTAGCCCTCAACCATCCTGAGAAGATTTCTTCTTTCATGGCCGTACCGATGAATTTTCTGGCCCGGATTACCGCTCCTTTTGTATTTCTTTTAGGTTTTTCCACTAACGCAGTCCTCATGATTCTAAGGGTGCGCCCGAAGGGAGAACACTCCCACACCGAGGATGAAATCAAGATCCTCATCGAAGAGAGCACGCAGGCCGGCATTTTTGAAAGGGATGAACAAGATTTTGCAAACCGCGCCTTAAGCCTCGGAGACATTGATATAAACGATCTCATGACGCCGAGACCGGATATCGTTTCTCTTGATATCGATGACCGGCCAGAAGAAATATGGGGAAAGGTTACCACGAGCGGCCATTCCCAGTTTCCTGTGTACAAACGGGATCCGGACAACATCGTGGGAATGGTCTTGATTAAGGATTTGCTGGCTCAGTCTGTTGCCGGTAAAGCGCAAGACCTTCAATCGATCCTTCTGCCGCCCTTCTTTGTGCCTGAATCGCTGCAGGTGCTCAAAGCCCTGGAGCTCTTCAAGCAGTCCGGAAAGCATGTGGCGCTGGTTATTGACGAGTACGGCACCGTTCAGGGCATCGTCACCCTTCATGATATTTTTGAAGCTTTGGTTGGAGACATCCCTTCACCAGAATCGGCTGGAGATTCTGAGGCTTTCCGCCGCGAAGACGGATCTTGGCTGATAGATGGTCTCCTGCCTGTGGACAAGTTCAAGGAACTCTTCGATATTGATGTCCTGCCCCAGGAAGATACTGGTCATCACCATACAATCGCCGGTTTCATGCTCCTTCACTTTAACCAGATTCCCGTGACTGGATCGTATTTTGAATGGGACCGCTGGCGGTTTGAAGTGATCGATATGGACGGGAACAGGATCGACAAAGTCCTGGTGGAACCCATTCGGGACAAAAATAGTGGACCGGCAGAACCAAAAGACTGACACCGGTGCGGCAATGCCGTCCTTGTTTGTGTGCAACAGGG
>PNOO01000428.1 GCA_013824905.1 Syntrophus sp. (in: bacteria)
TGTACCGCATCCCATTTCCTGGACACAAGGGTGAAGTTCATGCGGCGTCCTCCTGGGCGGCCTGACGCCTGTAGTTTTTCGGGCTCATATGCCCCAGTCTCTCGACCAGCCATTGTTCGTTGTACTTGATCACGAATGCGGCCACCGCGTCGTGAAGTTCCTTCACGTTCCGATACCACCGGCCATAGATGACCTGCTCCTTCAGCGTCCTGTTGAAGCGTTCCACCACGCCGTTGGTTTGGGGTTCAGCCACGAAGGCGAACGACTGGGTCATCCCCCAGTGCCTCACCTGCTCCTGAAACTCCTCGGACTTGTACACCAGGCCATGGTCGCTGCGCAATTGCAGGTCTTTGGCGATTCCCTGTCTGACATCACCAAAGACCTCAGCGACCGCCATGATTACTGCCTGCAGCGCGCTCTTTCGGTCGCCGGACTTGCACACGTGAAAGCCTACGCACTCAGAATTCCAGTGCTCCATAGTCGTGAAAATCCAAGTCCATCCGTCTTCGGCCGTGAACACCTTGGTGCCGTCGGTTCCCCACATGACGTTCGGTTCCGTGGTCGTGATCTGTCCCTCATGCTCTTGTTTCTGGCCTCGTGGAACCCGGTACGGCGACAGAAGGTTGTGCTCCCGCATCAGCCGCAGGACCCGGTTGCGGGCGACCCTCAGCCCCTTCACCTTCGTCAGCCGGTACCAAATCTTCCGATGGCCTTCCCCGGTAAACGGGCACTCGGTGATCACCACACGAATCGCCTCCAATAGGTCCTCATCGGAAACGGCCGGCACAGGCCCACGGCGGGCCCGCGTCGAAGTCCCGGCCTTGTCGGAATCCGATGGCCGTTCTCGTCCGTGGAAGTAGTAGGTCGACCGAGCCAGGCCGCCCGTTTCGCAGACCCGCTTGACCCCATAGGGCTTGCCGGTGGTCGGGGAGACCTGTTGGCTCAACGCGGCGGCCTCCCCGGCGGTAAAGGGCGGGAACAAACCTTCACGATCTCTTCCAGGAGCTCATTCTTCACGGTGAGCTCGCCGATGTGGCGGTGAAGCTCTCGGACCGTCTCGATCGTCTTGTCCTTGGTCTGTCCCTTGAGGACCTTCTCCATCGCCGTTTCCGCCTCCCGGAGCCACTGCTCCAATTTGTATGGCGGAACCCCCAGCTCCCGGGAGACCAACTCAATGGATTCCCCTCGCAGCAGCCGCTTCACGACCTCATACTTCCGCTGCCCGGTCCAGCGTTTCACCGGCTCCGGCTGCGCATGCGCCGTTCCTGACGAGGTCGGCGTTTCCGGGGAGGAAACGGCTCCCTCGTCAGGATTCATGGAAATCGGCTTCTCTCTGTCTGTCTCTTTGCTCATTGGAACACTCCCTGGGGCTCCTTATACCCCGGTTTTCGTGTCCAACAAAATCGGGGTGCGTCAT
>PNOO01000429.1 GCA_013824905.1 Syntrophus sp. (in: bacteria)
CCCATTTCCTCCCTTATTTAAGATAACAGTTATAGTGGTAAGAAAAACGACGAAAGTCAAGAAAAAACCGGGAACACGAAAAACCCGAGAGCGGGTCCGGGTAGGACTATATTGGCACGAAGCTCATCGCTCTGCCGGTGCAGGGAGGACAGAGTGATCCTCGGACGGAACAAGACGGGAAAGAGAGTCGGAGACACTTTGGGCGAGGTGCATCAGCAGGGCGGTGTCCATGTCGGGTTCGTAGCGCCCCAGAGATGAGTCGCCTTGGTTCAGGCTCCCGACAAGCCGGCCGTGAAGGGTGAACGGCGATACGGCAAGGGACCTGATGAGGTACTTCCGGTTGGGCGGCAGCAGACGGAAAAAGGGCCGCAGATCACCGTTGACAAGAAGCGGGTGCGCGCTATCGGGGATGACCTCGAGAAACAGGGCGTTTTCGATGAGGTTCAGGCGGTGGCGGAGGAGAGGGGATGCCTCCAGGCTCTTCCGGAGGCCGGTCGTCTCAGGAAGGCGGATAAGGGAGAACCAGACGAAGGGGATACTGAATTCCGTCTGGATATCCACAAACAGCATCTCGAAGAGCTCTACAGCCGACCCGCAGAGGCTGAGATCCGCTTCGATCTTTCGGAATTTGCGAGCAATTCCCTCATTGATCTTCGGGATGTCCGGTCCGTTCATCAGGTTTTCCTAATCGGTTGCAAAGTCGGCGACAAGGATCGTATGGTCGGACGGTTTTTCCGCCAGCCGAGGGGCCATATCGATATCGCAGCCAAGCAACCTTGAGGCGAGCGTCGATGTGGCGAGGATATGGTCGATCCGCCAGCCGAGTCCCCGTTGCACCGCTCCCGGAACCCGGTAATCGAAGAAGGTGTAGTGACCCGTCTCTCCCGGGTGCTGTCTGCGGAACATATCATCCAGACCCCAGGACCGGACGGCGGCAAAGGCTTCCCACACCTCAGGCGTGAAACAGACATGGCCGAGGAGCCGTTTGGGATCGTGCACATCGATTTCCTCCGGGGCGACGTTGAGATCGCCGCACCAGATGAGCGGGGCTGCCGGGGAGTATGTGCGAGCGAAAAACTGGCGCAAACGCGCGAACCAGTCAAGCTTATAGGCGAAATGGATGGTTTCGCGCTCCCGCCCCTGGGGGACGTAGGTGTTGACGACGGTGATCCCCTTAAAAACGGCGGTGATCAACCGGTCCTCGTCGGCCGGATCTCCGTCGGGGAGACCGAAGCGGACCGCTTCCGGTTTTTCCCGGGAGGCAATGGCCACGCCATTGTACTGCTTCTCCCCGCGGAAAGTCACATGGTATCCGGCCGCCAGGAATTCATCCGCGGGAAACTGTCCGTCCGCCACCTTCGTTTCCTGCAGGCACAGGACATCGGGCCGTTGTTCCCGGAGCCAGGGGATG
>PNOO01000430.1 GCA_013824905.1 Syntrophus sp. (in: bacteria)
TATCCTGCTCCCGTATTCGCCTTTGGTCTTGAAACTTCTCGAAAAGGTGACGGCCGCGGGTCTGACTTTCCGGCTTATCGCCCCGGACCACGGGCCGATCTGGCGAAAAGACATCAGTGGGATCATCGAGCGATACGGAAAGTGGGCCGCGCAGAAACCTTCGGAAAAGGCCTTGGTCGTTTACGGGACGATGTGGCACAGCACGGAAAAGATGGCCGGGGCGATCAGCGAGGGGCTCTCCAAGGGGGGCCTCCACGTGAAACTGATGTCGATGTCCGAGGTGCACCGGAGCGATGTGATGTACGAAATTCTCGATGCGGGTGCGCTTGCTGTCGGCTCGTCGACCCTCAACAATAACATGCTGCCGATCATGGCGGACGTCATGACCTATATGAAGGGTCTCAGACCGAAGAATCTTATCGGCGCCGCCTTTGGGTCATTTGGTTGGAGCGGCGAGGCGGTCAAGCAGCTCGAGGATGTATTGGTGGAAATGAAGGTGGAGTGTGCGGGGGAGGGGATCCGCGTGAAGAATGTTCCCGATGGTGAAATCCTTGCCCGGTGCTATGACCTCGGGATGACGATAGCGGAAAAGGTGAAGACCCGACTGTAGGCAAAAAAGAAGAGGCAGCCTGACCGGGCGGCCCATAGAAGGAGAAAGGAGACACATCATGGGAAAATATGTTTGCGGTATCTGCGGTTACGTCTATGACCCTGAGGTGGGCGACCCCGATGCGGGGGTGAAGGAAGGGGTTGCATTTGAAAACCTTCCCGGAGACTGGGTCTGTCCGGTCTGCGGCGCATCCAAGGAAGAATTCTCGCCGGAGTAACGGCAGGCGGATGCCAGTCAAATAAGAGGGCAAGTATCATGGGGGAAACGAAGGAAGCGTTGCAGCAGGCCTATGCAGGCGAGGCCAAGGCGGCCTTGCGCCTGAAAGTCTATGCAGACAAGGCGGAGGAGGAGGGATATCCGCAGATCGCAAAGCTCTTCCGGGTCATTGCATCTTCCGAGGAGATCCACGGAGCGAGGGCGCTCAAGGTTCTCAAAGAGATTAAAACGACAGAGGAGAACCTCGCGGAGAGTTTCGAGTCGGAGCAGCGGGTGGCGGAAGTCGCCTATGGTGAGTTCGTCAAACAGGCCGAAGCGGAGGGAAACCGGGCGGCAATCCTCCACTTCAGCCAGAGCAAGGATGTCGAAGAGACGCATGCGAAACTTTACAAGGAAGCCATGAACCACATGTTGGAGGAGAGGGAGACGACCTATTATGTGTGCCGGGTATGCGGTTACGTCGCGGACGGTATCCTGCCGGACATTTGCCCTGTCTGCGGCGCCAAAAGAGACCAGTTCAAGCAATTCGCCTGAGCCGATGCGAAGAGGAAGGTCATGAGAGGAGTTCTGTTGCGCTGGT
>PNOO01000431.1 GCA_013824905.1 Syntrophus sp. (in: bacteria)
TCGCGGTTCTTGCGGCTGGCCGAAAGGCGGGTTGCGGAAAAGGGCGGTCGCGGTGTCGTGTGCTTCATATCGAGCTTCTCTTACATCAGCGATCCCTCGTTTGTTGTCTTGCGTAAACGATTCATGGATGAGTTTGATTCGATCTGGATCGACTGTCTAAACGGTGACAGTCGAGAAACAGGGAAACAGACGCCGGACGGTGGTCCTGATCCATCTGTTTTCTCAACAGAGTGGAACAAGGCCGGAATCCAACTTGGCACTGCCGTGGGACTCTTCGTGAAACGTGGGAAGACACATGCTGAGAGAGAAGGCATCACCGTTGCGGACAAGAAGGTGAGGTTTCGGCACTTCTGGGGTCAGTCAAAGCGGAAAGACCTCCTCGCCAGCCTCGACGACGATGACTTCGAAGCGCAATATGATACTTCCAACCCCCGGAAAGAAAACCGCTGGAGTTTTCGACCCTCGGATGTTACGAGCGAGTATCTCGCATGGCCGAAGGCAACAGAACTTTGTGCCCTACCGCCATACAACGGCCCAGTGGAACGCAGAGGTTTTGCATTAATTTCCATAGCGAAGGACCCGCTTGCAGGGCGGATTTCCTCATATTTCGATGTTACTGTGTCTGATGACGAAATCAGGAACATTCATTTGTCTTTGATGATGACCGGCAACCGAATTGTTGGCCCCGAGGCCAGGAGGAAGGTCCTGAGCGAGTTTCAATACGACGAATCTCGCATCGTCCGGTATCCATTCAAACCATTCGACGTGCGGTGGTGTTATCTGGAGAATCTGCGTCCTCTTTTCAGCGAACCAAGTCCGCAACTCTTGAATCAACGATTTCCGGGTAACTCTTTTTTCATTACCCGTGACACCGCCGACAAAGACCCGGAAGGCCCACCCTTCTTATTTTCGCCTGTTGTTTGTGATTATGACTTTATTTCCGGTCATGCTCGTCATTTCCCATTGCACCTAAAGGTAGGACCATCCCTCAGCACTGGCTATCACGCGCACGGCAATCACGCCTTGCCCGGTATGGAACCAGAAGCGGAGCAGATCACCGCCAACCTTTCTCCCGCCGCCCGCGCCTATCTGGGGTCGCTCGGCCTGCCGGACCCGGACACCGAACAGACAACCGCTGAAATGATCTGGTACCACGCGCTGGCCATCGGCTATTCGCCCGCCTATCTCGCAGAAAATGCGGACGGCATCCGCCAGGACTGGCCGCGGATTCCGCTTCCGCAGGCGAAGGATTTACTGCTCGCCTCCGCGGCCCTCGGGCGGCAGGTGGCGGCCTTGCTGGACACGGAAGCGCCTGTTACCGGCGTGACCGCCGGCAAGATTCGGGACGAGCTCAAGCACGTCGCCGTTTTTCAACGTGTGGACGGGAAGCCGGCGAACCCAGAC
>PNOO01000432.1 GCA_013824905.1 Syntrophus sp. (in: bacteria)
GGGCGCGATCAAACGCCGCTTCCCCGCCTCCGACCATGATCGAAAGCGTTGCGTTCTTCGCGCCGATGTCGCCGCCGCTGACGGGGGCATCGATAAAACACCAGCCGCGCGCCTCGGCTTCGCGGGCGAGTTTGCGCACCGCAATCGGCGAAATCGTGCTCATGTCGATGATCAGCATCCCCGGGTGTCCGCCGTCGAATACGCCGTCCTTGCCTGCGACGACCTGTTCGACGTCAGGTGTGTCCGGCAGCATCGTGATCACCACATCGCTCATTCTGGGCGATTTCTTTGGGCGTGCCGCACCACACCGCACCCTCGGCAAGCAGATCCTCGATCTTGGAGCGGGTACGGGTCAGGACATTGACCGGGTAACCCGCTTTCATCAGATTGTGCGCCATGGGCTTCCCCATCGAACCGAGACCGATAAAGCCAATACGTTCCATAATTCCTCCGATAAACATATAAAAGCGTGTCTCTTCTGTTTCAGTGGCGGTAGGACTGTAATCGTATTACCGTCCTTTATCAGGACAGGGCTATGAACAATGTTTTTTGATTTCCGAAGCGAACGGCGGCCTGAGGACGCCCGCCTCGGTGACGATCGCCGTGATGAGGCCGTGCGGCGTCACGTCGAAGGCGGGATTATAAACGCAGATTCCCTCCGGGGCAATCCGCGTACCGACGATGCGGGTGACCTCTTCCGGCCTCCGTTCCTCGATGGGGATCCCGCCGCCGTCGGAAAGTGCCGGGTCGATCGTGGAGAGGGGGGCGGCAATGTAGAAAGGGATACCGTGGGCGCGGGCGAGGACGGCCAGGGTGTAAGTCCCGATCTTGTTGGCCGTGTCGCCATTGGCGGCGATCCGGTCCGCACCGACGATCACCAGATCGATCCTCCCCTGCTGCATAAGGAAACCCGCCATACTGTCCGTAATCAGCGTGCAGGGTATCCCCTCCCGCATCATTTCCCAAGCGGTCAGCCTCGCTCCTTGCAGGACGGGCCGGGTTTCATTTACATAGACATGGACCTTGTTGCCTTTTTCGCATGCCGCGCGGATCACGCCGAGGGCCGTCCCGTAACCCGCCGTGGCGAGCGCTCCGGCGTTGCAGTGGGTGAGGACCCGGGCGCCTGCGGGGATCAGGTCCCTGCCATTCGCGCCGAGACGGCGGTTGATGGCAATATCCTCTTCGCAGATCCGGATGGCCTCCATAACGAGGGCTTCGCGAATCCTCCGCCAGGGATCGCTCCTCTTTCCCGTCATAATCGCCCCAGGCTCCTCGCCGGCGGCATTGCGCCGCCGGTGCGCCGCAAAGAGACGGGAGGCAGGGCCGTCGGTCAGAAAGCATCCCTCCGGCGGCGGGAAACCGTCTCCGGAAACCTCTTTTCCGCTCCGTCCGCCGTC
>PNOO01000433.1 GCA_013824905.1 Syntrophus sp. (in: bacteria)
TACGACCATCCGGATGATTCTGCGTCTCGTCTTTCCTTCGGAAGGGGACGTGGAGATCTTCGGAGAGTCACTCAAAAAGGTCGGCCACAAGGCCCTGGCGAAGGTAGGGGCGGTCGTTGAAAAGCCGGCGTTTTACAATCACCTCTCCGCCTTGCGCAACCTGGAAATTCTGGGAGGGCTTCAGAAGCCCGTGACCCGCCGTCAGATCATGGAGCAGCTGGAACAGGTCGGGTTGGCAGACCGGGCCAACGATCCGGTGAAGACCTATTCCCACGGGATGAACCAGCGCCTTGGCCTGGCCCTGATCCTGCTGAACGAACCGGAGCTGGTGATCCTCGATGAGCCGACGACCGGTCTTGATCCGCAAGGAATGAAGGAGGTGCGGGAGCTTATCCAGAAACTTGCCCGCGAACGCGGGGTGACCATTTTTCTCTCCTCCCACCTGCTCTACGAAGTGGAGTTGATCGCTACCCGAATGGCCATCATTCACCAAGGTAAACTCCGTGTGGAGGGGAGCGTCCGGGATCTCCTGAAGAAAGGGCCGTCGTCCGTGCTGGTGAAGACGGACCGCCCGGAAGAGGCCCTGCAGTTTCTCAAAACAAAGGAATCCTACCGGTCCGCGGCAATCCACAGCGACGGCATCAACGTAGAGCTCGATCCGGATCGTATCCCGGAGTTCAACAGGCAACTGGTCAATGCCGGCTTCAACGTGAACGGCCTCATTCCCCAGAGGACTCTGGAAACCTATTTCCTGAACCTGATCGAAGGGCGCGAGCCGTGAGGGTTTCATCGCTGGCAGGAAATGGGAGAATGGACACGCCATGATGCATCTCGTCTGGTTCGAGCTGGTCAAGACCTTTACCCGCTGGCGCACCTATATCGGGTTTCTGGCCTTCGGCATGATCGTCCCCCTAGTGGTGACAGGCCTGAAGCTGGGAGGGAAGAATTCTTTTGAACGCCATCTGCTTTCCTTACTGCAGACCGATTTCGTGATCGGCGGGAACGTTTTGAACGGCTGGTTTTTCGGCTTTTTCTTCATGGGCGCTCTCTGGGTGCATATCCCGATCGTCCTGACCATCGTAGCCGGGGACCAGATCGCAGGGGAGGGAAATGCGGGCACTTTCCGTTTCCTTCTTACGCACGCGGTTTCCAGGGCGAGGATCATCACGGCCAAGTTCATTGTCACTTTGATCTATACGGCGCTTATGGTCCTTTTTATCGGCGGCCTGACGCTCGGCCTGTCTCTTTGGGCCTTCGGCAGCGGCGATCTTCTGGTCATCCGCCGGGGAATCCTCATCATTCCGGAAGCCCAGTTGCCCAGCCACTTCCTGATGGCCTATGGTCTGGCCACCCTGGCGATGTTCGTCGTCTCTTCCCTTTGCTTTCTTTTCTCGGCA
>PNOO01000434.1 GCA_013824905.1 Syntrophus sp. (in: bacteria)
GTTGACCGATTTGAAAAGGGCCTACGATTCCGGCGCCATCACCGAAGATCAGTATAACAAGATGAAGCAGGAAATCATCACCAAATCCGAAGGGAAATAGCCCTTACCATGGCATCCGCACCGCAGAGCCAACCGGCCATGGAAAAAGCGTTGCAGCCGGCCTGTGATCCCGGTTCATCTGCCGGGGGCCACAGAGCGACGCAACCCGCCAATCCCTTGTCACCAGCATGTTATAGAGGCTTGCAGACGGTCCCGTACCGGAGGAAGCCCGGACGGAGAGCGCATCTAACCGTGCTCATCCTGACAACCGCGTGCCTGCTCGCCGCCGCCGCGTCCGCCTTCTGCTCCGAAGCGGCTATGAAAGGGCCTGGGACAATGACCCACCGGCACACCTCCGGAGGTCCCGACCCGGAAACATCGGCAGTCAAACTGGTCTTTCTGGGGGCTATCGACTTGTACCGGAACGGGATATCCCCCATACGCGGCGTGCGATGCGGCTTCTATCCCACCTGCTCCGCCTTCGGCCGCCAGGCGGTCAGTGAATACGGGGCGCTCCAAGGGGTAATCATGACAGCGGACCGCCTGACTCGCGACAACCTGTTCAAGGAACCGGGACCTGACTATTTTCTTCTTCCCGGCGGCAGGCTATTCGACCCTGTTTCCGCCAATACCCTGCCAATACCCTGATGGATAAACAGTGAACGATGTCATGAAACGAATCCTGCTCCTGGCTGCCGCCCTTTTGCTGATCCTCCCGATCAGTTTGCGTGCGGAGGAGACAAGTATTGTCTTAACGGAAGATGTCCAGTTGAAACTGGCCGACGCCTTCATGGCGGAGAGTGAATACTACCGCGCTGTGACCGAATATAAAAAGTTCATGATCCTGTTTCCCGGCTCAAAAAAGATGGACTATGCCCTCTTCAGGATCGGTTTGGCTTATTACTACGGAGATGAGTTTGAACAGGCCGCCCGTGTTTTCGCGTCGCTTGGAAGCGGATACGCGGGGAGCGGTTATGTCCCCGCCGCTTTCTATCAGGAAGGAATAAGCTACCGGCGGCTCGACCAGCCTGCAAAGGCGGCGGCGGCGTTTGAAAAGGTCGTGGCGGCCGGTCCTGCGTCCGAATATGCCCGTCTGGCGCTGCTTGGAAAATCGCTCGCTGAGTTCGATCTGAACAATATTCCCGCCTGCCGACAGGAACTTGAACGTTTCATCGAAAGTTATCCCCACGACGCGAAAACCGGTAAAGTCAGGGATGCCATCGCCCTTTTGGACCGGCATCGGGAGTTACCGCAAAAATCGCCTCTGGTCGCGGGAGTGATGTCCGCCCTGATACCCGGCAGCGGCCACATCTATGCCGGTCACACTGGCGACGGCGCCACCGCTTTTTTC
>PNOO01000435.1 GCA_013824905.1 Syntrophus sp. (in: bacteria)
TCGGCGGGAGGCTCCCCGTCAACCCGGCGCTGAAGCGGTTCTCTTACCTGGGCGTTACAGCCGCAAACAGGGTGTTCTGACCTCTCTGGACAAGAAGCAGGAGACTCCCGCCGCCCTTGGCTTTTTCGACGATCTTCACGAAATCATCCACATCCTTGACCGGTTTGCGGTTGACCGCTTGAATGACGTCGCCGGCCTGGATCATGGCTTCCGCCGCCGGGCTGCCTGGCTCAACACCGGTGACGACCACGCCGGCGCTTTTTTTCAGGCCGAGCTTCCGTGCGACCTGCGGCGTCACATTTTGCACCGTAACCCCCAGGGAGGGGTGGAGGGGGCTTTTCGCCGTTTCGGATGTGATCGCCTCTTCCATTTCGCCGACCTTTGCCTGGCGCTCGACCTCTTTCCCGTCCCGGAGCAACTTCACCGCGACGGTTTTGCCCACCGGCGCCAAAGCGACGATCCGGGGAAGATCCTTCGAATCGCCAACCGGCCGGCCGTCGAAGTTCACGATGACATCCCCCTGCTCAATACCCGCCTTGTCGGCCGGTCCGCCCGGAACCACCTGGGAGACGAGGGCGCCTTTGCTTTCCTTGAGGCCGAGCGACTTGGCCAATTCCGGGGTCACATCCTGGATGGCGACGCCCAGCAATCCCCGGGTGACATGTCCCCGTTTCTGAAGCTGGGGGGCAACCTCCTTGGCCATGTTGATCGGGATCGCAAATCCGATCCCCTGGCCGGAGGCGATGATGGCCGTGTTGATGCCCACGACTTCCCCCTGCAGGTTGATCAGGGGACCGCCGCTGTTGCCGGGGTTGATTGAGGCGTCGGTCTGGATGAAGTTGTCGTAGGGGCCCGAGCCGATCACCCTGCCTTTGGCGCTGACAATACCCGCGGTCACCGTCTGTTCCAGTCCGAAGGGACTTCCGACGGCCACCACCCAGTTGCCCACCTTCAAGTCATCCGAATTTCCCAGCTTGAGGGGCTGAAGTTCCGCCGTCGCCTCGATCTTGATGAGGGCCAGATCGGTCTTGGGATCCCGCCCTATAATCTTCCCGTCGAACTCTTTTCCGCCGGCCAGACTAACCTTGATCCGGTCCGCATCCTCGACCACATGGTTGTTGGTCAGGATATATCCCTCCTTGCTCATAATAAACCCGGAGCCCACCCCTTGCTGCCTTCTCTCGGGGGCATTGTTCCCGAAGCCGCCGAAGGGGCCGAAGAACTCCCCGAAGGGATTCCGGTCTCCGGAGGGGTTTCCCCCGAATCTTTCAAATCCGGCGTTCTTTACCTTTTTACTGACCTGAATGTTGACCACGCCGGGCCGCACCTTTTCGGCCAGGTCGCTGAAATTGGCCGGCACCATGGGCGATCCGGCGGAAACCGCCGCCGG
>PNOO01000436.1 GCA_013824905.1 Syntrophus sp. (in: bacteria)
ACTTTGACAGGAGGTGGAGATGTTTTGCAGCTCGCAAAGTCATGTGGCGAGTAGCCAATTCTCACGACGGGACTTCTTGAACAACACGTCATGGGCGGCTCTCGGCTTGTGCGCCGGTTCTTTGCTGACAAGCCTCCCCTGCGTCCTTGCGAATGAGAGGAAAGACATGAAACAGAAGGCCGAAAAACGCGCCGGATCGACCGCCACAGGATTCGTTATCGATGATCGATATCTTCGTCATACACTGGGGAAGGGGCATCCCGAGTCGCCGGAACGATTGAAAGCCATCCTCCGGCGGCTGAAGAGCTCGGGGCTGGACAACGCTGTCAGGTCCATCCTTCCCTCGGTGGATCCTATCCCGCACATACGCGCCATTCATCCCGAGTCGCATATCAACCTCATCGCAAGGCAGGCGTATGACGAATCGATATGTCGACTGGCGGTATCCGGCGCCCTGGCCGCAGTGGATGCGGTCTGCACCGGGGATGTGGCGAATGCCTTCTGCGCTGTTCGGCCGCCGGGACATCACGCCTCAGATACCGGCGAGTGTGGATTCTGCTTCTACAACAACGTCGCCGTTGCCGCGCGCTACGCCCAGAAGAAACACAATCTGGCCAGAATCCTCATCGTGGATTGGGACTACCACCACGGCAACGGCACGGAATGGGCATTCTATAGTGATCCGACGGTGTTGTTCTTCTCCACGCACGCTTTGTATGCCTTTCCCGGCACCGGCGCCGCAGACAGGATCGGCGAAGGCAAAGGGAAGGGTTTCAACATCAACGTGCCGCTGCCGCGCGGCGCCGATGACAAGATCATTCTCAATGCTTTCACGGATCGGCTTGTTCCGGCCGCAATCAAATTTCGACCTGATCTGGTGTTGATTTCGGCCGGCTTCGACAGCCGACAGGATGATTTGCTTGGTGATTTCGCGGTCACCGATGCAGGCTTCGCTGAACTCACGAAGCTGGTGATGTCTATTGCCGCGACCTATTCCCGCTCACGCGTCGTGTCAATGCTGGAAGGCGGCTATAATACAGAAGGATTGGCTTTGGCCGTTGAGTCGCACGTTAGGACATTACTCGACGCTTGATGATAGGGACGAACTTGCGAGCCTGGCCATCGATACCGTTGACAAGACCAGATCGATCATGATATCGTAATACAAAATAGATCGATGGAGGTATTGGTATGCAATCAGTAACCGTGTCACCAAAATATCAAGTCGTTATACCAAAAACAGTTAGGGAGGCATTGAATCTTCGTCCGGGCCAAAAAATGCAGGTTATAGAGTATGCTGGACGTATCGAGCTTATACCGGAACGCGATATCAAAGAACTCCGTGGATTTCTCAAGGGCATCAATACGGAAGTCAAACGAGAGGAAGAT
>PNOO01000437.1 GCA_013824905.1 Syntrophus sp. (in: bacteria)
ATCGAATACGTCATAAGGGCTCTCTTCCCGTTTCGGGAAGCCGCTGATCCCTCCCTTCTGCCGGAGGGTGTCGAAGCGCTCTTTGCGGCCGGTGATGATCTTATGGGTATAGGCCTGGTGCCCCACATCCCAGATGAGGCGATCCCGGGGGGTATCGAATACGTAGTGGATGGCGAGCGTCAACTCCACCGTTCCCAGGGACGAGGCCAGGTGGCCGCCTCTCTTGGAGACGGTCTCGATCATCATCTCCCGGATCTCCTCTGCCAGAACGCCAAGCTCCGCCGGGCTGAGACACCGGATGTCCTCGGGGAAATTGACTTTCGCCAGAAGGCTGTTCTTTTTTGTTTCAGACATTTTTCCCTATTTTATCCATGGACTTGCCTGCCCCGCTTTTCTATCCGAAAGGCAGGAAGCTTTTTTCTGTGTGCGCATATACGACGATTCCGCATCCAATTCAAGGTGGATTTTTATACACCCCTGTCCGCGTCAGGATTTTCTCTCCAGGATATACTGGGCGATCAAGCGGAGCGGCGCCGCCCGCTCGTCGAAAGAGGCCAGCGAGGCGACGGCCTCCCCGATGAGCGCCTCCGCCTGGGCGCGCGACGCGTCAATCCCCAGGAGTGCGGGAAAGGTGACCTTTCCCCGGGCCGCGTCGCTGCCCGTCCCCTTGCCCAAAAGGGCGCGATCCCCTTCCACGTTCAGGATGTCGTCGGCGATCTGGAAGGCCAGGCCGATCTGCCGGCCATAGTCCGTCAGCGAGGCCAGCGCCGCAGCGGAGGCGCCGCTGAGGATCGCCCCCGCCCTGAGCGAGACGCGGATCATCGCCCCCGTTTTCAAACGGTGGATCTGCCGGAGGGTCTCCAGATCGACGGTTGTCCCTTCCGAGCGGACGTCCAGGACCTGACCTGCGACCATCCCGAACCAGCCCGCCGCCTCCGAGACCTCGCGGGCGACATCGAGGAGGCTTTCCGGCGGGACGCCGGGCATCGAATCGCGGCGGGCAAGCAAATTAAAGGCCTCCGTCAGGAGGGCGTCGCCGGTGAGGATGGCGACATCCTCTCCGAAGACCTTATGCGAGGTGAGCTTTCCCCGGCGGTAATCGTCGTTGTCCATCGCGGGAAGGTCGTCGTGGATGAGGGAGTAGGTGTGGATGAGTTCGAGCGCACAGGCGACCGGCAGGACTGTTTCGGTTTTTCCTCCGACCGCCTCCGCGGCGGCCAGACAGAGGATCGGCCGAAGCCTTTTTCCCCCCGCCATGAGGCTGTAGCGGGCGGCCTGGAAGATCACCGGCGGATAGAGCTCCTCTCCGGGGAGAAGGCCATCGAGGGCCGCCTCGACCAGCGCCTTCCTCTCGGCGAGGTATTCCATCAGATGAAGCTCATCATT
>PNOO01000438.1 GCA_013824905.1 Syntrophus sp. (in: bacteria)
GTCCTGATTTTGAGCGCGAAGGGTTCGGTGGACGACCGGGTAAAGGGGCTGGAGACCGGGGGAGACGATTATCTTACGAAGCCGTTTGCCTTCTCGGAACTTCTGGCCCGCGTGCAGGCCCTGATCCGCAGGGTAAGCGGCATTTCCGATCCGACACGGCTCTGCGTCGGGGAGCTGTCCGTCAATCTCCTCACCCGGGAAGTTACACGGGGAGATAAACGCATCGACCTGCAGCCCCGGGAGTTTTCACTTCTCGAATACCTGATGCGGAACGCCGGGAGGATCGTTTCCAAGACGATGATTATGGAACATGTGTGGGACTACCATTTCGATCCCCAGACCAATGTGGTGGAGGCCAGAATCAGCAGGTTGCGAGATAAGATCGACAGAGACGCCGATCAAAAACTGATCCATACCGTTCGGGGAGTGGGATATGTCCTTAAAGAAACCCGGTCGCTTCCGGAATAGCCTCACCTTCCGCCTGACCCTGTGGTACGCCGGCATCTTCGCGGTGTCCTCCTTTGTCGCCTTCTTCCTGTTTTACACGCTCATCACCTCCGTCATCCAGGAAAAAACGGACCAGGAGCTGTCGCATCAGGCGGGACAATTTGCGGCGGTTTTGAGGGAACGCGGGATCGGAGCGGTCGAAAACCTTGCCCTCTTCGAAGCCCAGGCGGCCGGGGAGAAAAAGGTCTTTTTCCGCCTTCTCTATCCGACCGGCCAGGCATTTTCCTCGTCCAACATGGCCTACTGGGAGGACATCGCCATCCGCAAAGAGGCGATCGGGCAACTGCTCGGCGGCGCCGGACGGGTGATCGAAACGGTCATCCTGGCGACCCGCAAGGACCAGGTGCGGATCCTCTACGCCATGATCGGCCCCGGCGTCATCCTTCAGGTCGGCCAGTCCATGGAAAACTACACGCGCATCATTGACGCCTTCCGGGGGATTTTTCTCGCCACGATGGCCCTCCTCATCGGCCTGGCGACGGGGGTCGGGTGGTTCATGGCCCGCCGTGCGGTTTCGGGCGTCGAGACGATCACCAGAACCGCGCAGGGCATCTCCGGGGGCACCCTTGAAAAGAGGGTCCCCGTGAAGGACCGGGGCGACGAGATCGATCAACTGGCGATGACCTTCAATCAGATGCTGGACCGCATCCAGTCACTGGTCGCCGAAATCAGGCAGATGGGAGACGACATCGCCCATGACCTGAAGAGCCCGCTCACCCGGATCCGGGGGATGGCGGAGATCGCGCTGACCACGGGCAAATCGCTGGCGGAGTATGAAGCGATGGCGGCAAGCGCCATCGAGGAGTGCGACCGTCTCCTTTCCATCATCAACACCATGCTGATGATCTCGAAGACGGAGGCGGGCGTGGAGAAACCCT
>PNOO01000439.1 GCA_013824905.1 Syntrophus sp. (in: bacteria)
GGTAGTGTCAAGATTCTTTCGCTTTTATTTCGGCAGTGCCCTTTCGAGTTGGTTTACATGGCCTCCGCCAGCTCCAGAGTCTGATCCAGATCCTGCTCACGAAGCAGGTCCATGTTCAGATATCTTTTCATGCCCCAGCGTGTCCCGGCCACGTGGCGGAGCCGTGCGGCACACAGCATCAGCGCCGAGTGACCATCAGGGAAAGCGCCCACAACCCTTGTGCGTCTCCGGATTTCCCGCATGATCCGCTCCAGGGCATTGTTCGTCCTGATCCTGATCCGATGCTCACAGGGAAAGTCGTAATACGTGAGCGTCTCCAGAATCGATTGACGGATCTTTTTCGCTGCCTCTCTGAGCTTCAATCCTTCCAGTTTGAGGCAGACGGCCTCCGATTTCTCGATCGCGGCCACCCGATCTTCCGAGGCATGAATCGCTTTCAACATCGTCGCGATCTCCAGCATCCGCCTTGTCGGCACAACACTCAAGACATTCCGGTAGAAATGAACGATGCAGCGTTGCCATTTCGCTTCCGGATAAAACTCCCCCAGCGACTCCACCAGCCCCATGCAGGCGTCGGTGATGAAAAGCCGAACACCTTTGAGACCGCGCTCCTTCAGATGATGCAGGAAGTTCGACCAGCCCGCCTTGTCCTCTTTGGCCCCCTCACAGATGCCGAGGATACGGCGATACCCTTCACGGTTCACCCCGATGGCTACCAGAACCGAAACATTGCTCACTTCACCGGCCCAGGACCTCTTCAGAACAATCCCATCCAGATAAACGTAAGGGACATCTTCTGCGATAGGCCGGTTTCGCCACTCCTCAATCTTCTGGTAGACCTTCTTGTTGAGGTTGCTGATCGTGCCGGGGCTTACCTTCGTTCCCCACAGGGCTTCTGTAATGCCCTCCACACGGCGGACCGATACTCCGGCCAGGTACATCTCGATCAGCGCCTCCTCAACGGACGCCTCGCGTCTCCGGTAGCGCTCGATGATCGCCGTCTCGAACGTCTGCTGCCGAAGCTTCGGAACCTTCAACGTGACCTCTCCTGCCCGCGTGTGCAGCTTCCGTTGATAATGGCCCGCACGGGTATCAAGCCGGGCGCCGCTTCGCTGGTACTTCTCGGCGTTGCACAACCGGTCCGCCTCCGCATCCAGCATCCCGTTGAGCGTATCCTCAACTGTGCTCCGTACCAGTTTCCCAAGATGATCCTTGATCGCCTCCTCATTTATTTGGATGACTTTTTCTCGCTCCTGTGTACAATCTTTCTTCACGGCAGTTGCCTCCTTTCAAGATTTAAACTTCTGTTTGGCGACAAAGTTCTTATCTCGAAAGCGCACTGCCGTGCTATTTAAAAAAGCGAAA
>PNOO01000440.1 GCA_013824905.1 Syntrophus sp. (in: bacteria)
ATTTCCCGTAAAACTTCCTCACCACCTCAATCACGTAATCCACTTCACTGTCTTCTATTTCCACGTTCATGGGCAGGGAGCAAACCTCTCGGCTCAACGCCTCCGTTTCCGGGAAGCCTCTATCTTCCAGCTTCAGGGCTTCGTGCTTGTAGTACGGCTTTCTGAACTGCGTGAGGACTTCCACCCCATTGGCCTTCAGGAACTCGGAGAAATCGTTCCCCTGCCTGGCACGGACGGTGTAATTCTGGAAAACATGATTCCGGCGGGGATCATCATAGTGGGGCAACAGAAGGTCCGGCAGATCGGAAAGGGCGGCCCGGTATTTCTCCGCGATGGTTTTGCGCCGCACAATCCATTCCGGCAGATAGCGAAGCTTCACATCCAGAAAGGCCGCCTGCATGTTGTCCAGAAGGCAGGTAAAACCGTGCCCGTGGTATTCCCCTGTGTCTCGATCCTCACCGTTGTAACGCATCCTGGTGGCAAAGAGGGCTACATCCGGATCGTCGGTCGTAATCGCACCGCCATCACCATATCCCCCCAGGATTTTGAAAGGATAGAAGCTCCAGCAACCGGTCAATCCCCATGCGCCCGCCATTTTCCTCTCACCTGTTCTGCCATCTGCCATACTCGCCCCAAGGCTTTGGCAGGCATCCTCCACCACCGCCAGCCCATATTTTTCAGCGATTTCGATGACCCGGCCCATATCCGCCATATAGCCGCTCAAATGAACCGGAATAATCCCTTTGGTTTTTTGTGTAATGGCCTCTTCGATCTTGTCGCAATCGATATTAAAATCTTTTCCCGCATCCACGAGAACCGGCTTTGCGCCCACATTCACCACCGCGGAACAAGTGGCCACGAATGTATGGGCCGGCACGATGACTTCATCACCCGGACCGATACCTGCCGCCCGCAGGGAACTGTGAAGCGCGTCATAGCCGCTGTTGAGACCCACCGCATATTTCGTTCCCACAAATTTGGCAAGATTCTCTTCAAAGCTTTTCAATTGACCGCGATCGATCAGATCGCCTTTGGACATGACTTCGAAATAGGCCGCATCCAACTCATCCTTAATCATCCGGTATACTTTCGCCGGCTCAACAAATCTCACCCTTTTTGCCATAATGCCGTGTGTCTCCCTATCTTGTTATTTTTCGGACCGCCCGAACGATATCCTCCGAAGTCTGGTAATAGGCTTCTTCCAGATTTCTACTGGCCGGTGCAGGGCAATCCGGCAGGGCGACCCGAAGAACGGGCGCCTTCAATGCGTCAAAGGCATTTTCCGCCACCAACGCAGCAATCTCCGACGAGACGCCGAAGGATTTCCACCCGACGTCGGCAACGACGATCC
>PNOO01000441.1 GCA_013824905.1 Syntrophus sp. (in: bacteria)
GGGAAATCCCAATCTCGACCCGCCTGGGGCATTCAGGGATCGGCTCCAGCAGCTCGTCACCGCGGAAATACCCGGTAAGCACATGTACATGCCGAATGCCGGATACCCTGAAACGAGGGCAGCCGTGGCGTCAGCGGTGAGTTCTGCGCAGGGGGTAACGCTCACGGCCGAACAGATCGTGATGACCTGCGGCGCAGGGGGGGCGCTCAACGTGATCTTCAAGACGCTCCTCGATCCCGGCGAAGAGGTGATTATCCCGGCGCCCTTTTTCGTAGAGTATCGCTTCTATGTGGATAACGCCGGCGGTACGGCACGGATCGTCCCGACCAGGGAGGATTTCTCCCTCGATCTCGACGTGATCCGCGAGGCCATCACAGAAAAGACGAAGGCCATCCTGATCAACTCCCCGAACAATCCCACCGGAAAGGTCTATGACCTAGATAGCGTCAACGCCTTGGCGGCGCTCCTGACGGAGCGGGGGAAGGCCCTCAAACAGGTGATCTACCTGATCTCCGACGAACCGTATACCGAGATCGTCTATGACGGAGTAAAGGTGCCGAGTATCCTTAAAGCCTACCCCCACAGTATCATCGCCACTTCCTATTCGAAAAGCCTCTCCCTTCCCGGGGAGAGGATCGGCTATATCGCGGTGAACCCGGAGATCGGCGCTCTCGGCGCAGTAATGAACGGCCTCACCCTCTGCAACCGGATCCTCGGGTTCGTGAACGCCCCTGCTCTCATGCAACGGGTGATCGCCGGTTTGAAAGGAGTGAAAGTGGATGTGGAGATCTACCGGAAAAAACGGGACCTCCTCTGCGACGGACTTGCCTCCGTGGGCTACCGGGTGAGAAAGCCGGACGGCGCCTTCTACCTCTTTCTCCCGACGCCTGTTCCCGACGATGTCCGGTTCGCAAACGCCCTTCAGGAGAGGCGGATACTCACTGTCCCGGGGAGCGGTTTTTACGGTCCCGGCCATATCCGGATCGCTTACTGCGTGGACGATGCCACAATTCTCGGCGCCATTGAAGGATTTGGAGAAGTTCTGAAAGCTTTTGGGTAAGGGGGATTCAATAGACGATCTTGAAGTCGGTGAACTCTCCGGTCGGGCTCTCTTCTTCAGCCTCCAGACGGTCCACGTGGGCGGGAGGCGTTCCCGTCCGGCACCACTCCTGCATCGCCTCAGCGGCGACATTTTCCCCCTCGAATACCGCCTCCACGCTTCCGTCCGGGAGGTTCCGGACCCAGCCGGTCAGGCCCAGCGATCGCGCCTTTTCCCAAGTGTTCGCACGGAAGAAGACCCTCTGGACACGACCGGAAATCCGGACATGATAGCGTATCATCATTGCAACT
>PNOO01000442.1 GCA_013824905.1 Syntrophus sp. (in: bacteria)
ATTACCCCCCTCAGTTAGAGGGATATTATAGCCTTACAATAGGACATTTCTACTTTGGTACTTTAGGACATTCTCATTTTGGCGGGACAAGAGTTTTTATCATAACCGCCATCGCGCACTTCGCTTTTATTTGGACCTTATCTGATCCGCGCCGGGCAGAAGGGGCTGATATTGATTGACATGTCAATCAATATCTGTTACGGGGCAGTCATGGATAAACCGGATCGGGAAAAGATCATCATCGACGCCGCGCTGAAGGTCTTCAGCAGGAAGGGGTACGCCGACACCCGCATGGCGGACATCGCCCGGGAGGCGGAGATGTCCTACGGGCTCGTCTACCATTATTTCGAAAACAAGGAAAAGCTCTTTGACGCCATCGTGGAGGAGTGGTGGACGGGTTTCTACAGCAAGCTGGAGGCGCTGAAGAAGAGCCCCCTGCCCACCGATGAAAAGCTCATCGGGATCATCCGCTACCTCCTGAGCGTCTACGCAAACGAGCCGAATCAGATCACCCTTTTCGTAACCGAGGTTTCGCGGGGATTTGTCTATCATGCCCACAGCAAGGGCCGGGACAAATTCAACGGGCTTTTCGCCCTCTGCCAGGAGATCATCCAGGAAGGGCAGACGAACGGTTTTCTCCGCAACGACATCCAGGCCCGTTACCTCACTTATGTATTTCTCGGCGCCATCGACACCTTTCTGTCCGTCATGATCCTCGGAGAAGAGACGCTGACCCCGGCGAGGGAAAAACGGATCAGCGACGGGATCATCCAGGTGTTTCTCCACGGGGCGGCGACGGGATAGATAATCTTTTCAGGGAAAGGCGACCTATGGACGTGATCGAAACGAAAGTCGACAAGAAAGATCCCCAGTATCTGGAAAACTACGGCCGTATGGAGGCGATGGTCGCCCGTCTCAACGAGGAGCTTCGGATCGCCCGGGAGGTGAGATCGGAGAAGGCCCTGGGCCGCCTGGCCGAACAGAACAAACTTTCCGTGCGCAAGAGGCTGGAGCTGCTCCTGGACAAAAACACCCCTGTCCTGGAGATCGCGCCGCTCGCCGCATACGACATGTACGACAAAGGGGTTCACGGGGCGGGGAGCGTGGTCGTCATCGGCGTCATCCATGGCCGGGAAGTGCTGGTCACGGCCAATGACCCCACCATCAAGGGGGGCACCATCTATCCGATGGGGGTGAAAAAAGGCCTCAGGTGCCAGACGATCGCCATGGAAAACCGCCTGCCCCTGATCAGCCTGGTCGATTCCGGCGGGGCGTATCTGCCCTTGCAGTCCGAGGTGTTTCCGGATGTGGACGACGGGGGGAGGATCTTTTACAACCAAGCAA
>PNOO01000443.1 GCA_013824905.1 Syntrophus sp. (in: bacteria)
GAATTCATAAGACAATTGGTGCCCATCGAAAAGACATTCCGTCGGCTGACCCCCGAAACTTTCCCTTGACACCAAGGTGGCTTGTGTGTACATTGGTCGTACATTGATATAAAGGATCAGGAGGTCATTATGGCAACAACCACAATAACGGCAAAAGCAAACTCTTCCCGTAAGCGGGCATCCGCCGTGCGCTCTGGCAGGTTGGGGCTGCGCACGACGCCGGCGCAGGCCGCCCTGATCCAGCGCGCCGCTGCGGCGACGAGGAAGAGCGTCACCGAATTTGTCCTGAGCAGCGTTTGTGAAAAGGCGGAACAAACCCTTTTGGATCAACGGCTTTTCATGGTTGATGAACAGACCTGGCTGGCATTTCAAGACGCCCTTGAAAGACCGGCGCAGGCGAAGAAGGGCTTGCAGTCGCTCATTGCAGAACCGGCGATATGGGAAAGGTAGGATGACCCCGGATACAGCGCCCTATGCGGCCCCGGCGCCGCTTTCGGAAGAACATGACTGCGACGGTTTCGATTGCGGCCATGCCCTGCTCAACGATTGGCTGCGACGCTATGCATTTCAGAATCAACGGGCCAATGCAGTTAGGACCTTTGTCGTTTGCCGTGAGCAGGAACGCCGGGTTATCGGCTATTACAGCCTGGCGGTGGGGGCGGTGGATCACGCCACCGCACCCGTACGCGTCCGGAAGGGGCTGGCTCGGCATCCCATTCCGGTGATGGTCCTGGCCCGACTGGCCGTGGATATCCGTCATCAGGGGAAAAAGATCGGTAGGGGTTTGCTGAAAGATGCCGTTCTGCGGACGCTTCAGGCGGCCGACATCGCAGGTATCCGCGCGATTTTTGTCCACGCAAAGGACGATCGAGCGCGCGGTTTTTATGAGCACTTTGGCTTCGAACCTTCTCCCATCCATCCCCTGCAGCTCATGCTGCTGATCAAGGATTGTGAAAAATAGGGACAGCGCCCATTTAATGCAGATGCATGATCAGGAACAATGGAATACACCCCGTAAAACGCTAAAATGCAAGACCCGACCCCCACCATCCTTATCATCGGCGCCCTGGCAGGCATATGAAAAGAAACACACTCATTAAGCATCTCACAAAAATGGCGCATACCTGATACGCCACAAGGTCGGCGGCACAGTATTTATCAAAGGGAAGAATACAAAACAGAGGTGCCGCGCCATACTGAGATTGTTGATGAACTGGCAAGAAAAATCTGCAAGGATTTGAATATTCCGTTTGTGAGGTAATCCCATGAAATACAGAGCCGTTATAAAAAGATCAGGTGACTGGTGGATAGGCTGGTTGATCGATCTGTCGGGTGTCAATGCA
>PNOO01000444.1 GCA_013824905.1 Syntrophus sp. (in: bacteria)
AACACATACGACGTGGTCTGGTATATAGGCACCGCCCGCGCCCCCGTCGCCGGATCAGGACTCTCCTGACCGGCGTGCAACGCCAAGGTTTCCAATCTTCTTTCCGTCATTTTCTTTTCCTCCTTCGTCACGTTTGATGATTCGTTTTTGAAATAAAAAAACCACTGTCCTTGTGATTGTTTTTCCGGGCAGTGGGTTTTCACAAACTCACCTCAAAAATTATTACTATACAATTCCCATTGTAATTGTAGATAATCTAACCAAAAAAATTTGTCAAGAAAAATTTTCAGGGTTTTAGTCGGACGTACCTCGTGGTGAAAAGCCCTGGCCTGTTACGTCTGGCTCAAAGCCGAACCCAGGTCTTCGATCAGGTCGTCGGGATCTTCGATCCCCACGGAGAGCCTGACAAGATCGCCGGTCACCCCCACCCGTTTCCGGTGGTCGGGATGCATGGCGGCATGAGACATGGTGACGGGATAGGTGATGATGCTCTCGACCCCCCCGAGGCTGACCCCCAAAACCGGTAGGCGGACCCTCTCAAGGAATCGTCTGGTCATCTCCTCCGTCTGCAGCCGGAAGGAAACGATCCCGCCCGGTCCGTCGGCCTGCCGCTCGTGGATCTCCTTACCGGGATGCCCGGGCAGGCCGGGGAAGAAGACCTCTTTCACCTCCGGACGCCCCTGGAGCCATTCGGCCAGCCTGGCCGCCCCACGCTGGTGCATATCCATACGCGCCTTCAAGGTCTTGATCCCGCGCATCAGAAGCCAGCAGTCCTGCGGCCCCAAGACCGCACCGAAGGCATTCTGGATGAATTTGATCCGGCCGGCCAGCTTGTCATCGGCGGCGACCGCCAGTCCCGCGATCAGATCGCTGTGACCGCCCAGGTACTTGGTGGCGCTGTGAATGACGATATCCATGCCATATTCGAACGGCCGCTGGAGATAGGGGGTCATGAATGTGTTGTCGATGATGGTCAAGAGCCCCTTTTCCCTGGCCAGGGCCGAAACCGTCTGCATGTCCGTGACCCTGAGGAGGGGATTGGATGGGGTCTCCAGATACAGGGCCTTGGTGTTGGGACGAACGGCTTCCCTGATCTTTGCGGTGTCGGTGAAATCGACGAACGTCGCCTCGATCCCCAGGCGATTGAAAAGCCTCGTCAGGACCCGGTAGGTCCCTCCGTAAACATCCTCGCACGCCACCAGGTGGTCGCCGGGCGAAAAGAGCAGGAACACGCTGGAGATGGCGGCCATCCCGGATGAAAAGGCGAACCCTTTCACCCCGCCCTCGAGGCTGGCGATGATCGCCTCCAGGGCGTCCCGCGTGGGGTTCCCGGAGCGGGAA
>PNOO01000445.1 GCA_013824905.1 Syntrophus sp. (in: bacteria)
CAAGACCGCCATCCAGGCGGTGTGCGGCGCAGCTCAGTCAGGGGTCATAGGCGCGTATGGCCATCTCCACTCTGTTCAGGGTACCTTGATCATACTTGCCTGCTTTGATTGATTCTTTGGCCGCCTGGTTCACCGAGAGATTGATCGCGGCATTATTGTGGGTTGTTCCTACAATCAGATTCACCTTGGTGATCAGGCCGTCATTGTCGCATTCATAATCATGAATCAGTGTCCCCCGGGGGGCCTCAACACAGCCCACGCCCCGGCCTGCTTTGGCCGTAACGGGCACCCGGATATTGGTGCTGGTGATCTCCGGGTCGTTCAGGAGTTCCACCACCATTTCCGCAGCCTGCAGGAGTTCTATGAGGCGTGCATAGTGGTAGAGCAAGGTATAGTGAGCAGGACGTCCAAAGGTAGCCCGGAACTCTTCGAGTTCAGTCTGGGCCAGGGGTGTTGCCATCTTGTCGGCCACGTTGACACGGGCCAAACAGTTGGTCCGGTACACCCCTACAGGGTTCTCCAATGACAGATTGAGGTTGCCCCACTTCTTGGCGTAGGGGAACTTCTGATACGACCAGGGCGCCACCCATTCGCCGATGTTATCAAGATACTGGTCGTAGGCGAAGTCTTCGCAGGAACCGTCCGGCTTCATCATCCGGAGCTTGCCGTCGTAGAAATCGAGGGCTCCGTCTTCCCTTACCGTGCCTAAGAAGCCCACCTTGATGACGCCGAGGGTTTTGATGGCATCCATGTACTTTGGAAAAACATTCTCTTTTGCGAAATTTATGGAGAACTTAGCAAACTCCAGCAGCTCCTGGGCCGGTGGGAGCAGCTTCCCCCGGTCGGTTTCGGTCATGGGTTTGCTGACCCCGCCCGGCACAGAGAAGGTGGGATGGATCGCCCGACCGGCGAATCCCTCCAGCATCTGAGCCCCTAAATGGCGCATATGGACCACTTTTTTGGCTAAATCCGGGGCGGCTTGTAGGATTCCTACCACATTTCGCACCGAATAGTCGGCATCGGGACCGATAACGAAATCGGGAGCAGCTAAAAAGTAGAAATTGAGGATTTTATCGCTGACGTAGGCGATATTCTGCATCAGGCGGCGCAATTTTACCGCCGTGGGTGGCGGCGTGACACCGAAGCAGCCATCCGCCGCTTTGCTGGCGGCCAGATGATGGGCCCAGGGGCAGATCCCGCAGATGTGGCAGACTGTCCGGGGCATTTCTTCTACGGGCCGACCTTCACAAAATTTTTCAAAGCCGCGAAAGTTTTGGACATGAACCTTGGTATCGACTACATTGCCTGCATCATCCAAGGTGATG
>PNOO01000446.1 GCA_013824905.1 Syntrophus sp. (in: bacteria)
AGGTTCGTGTCCGTCAGAAGGATCTTCAAGAGGGCGAGGCGGGATTTCTCCCCGCCGGAAAGGACGGCGATCTCCTTGTAGACATCGTCCCCTGAAAAGAGAAAGGCGCCCAGGAGGTTCCGCCTCTCCTGGTCGCTGCTCCTGGTCCCTGCGGCGTTGACCTCCTCCCAGATCGTCCGGCGGTAGTTGAGGTTCTGGGCGCTCTCCTGGGAGAAGAAGGCCATCTTTACGTTGAGTCCATAGCCGACTTCGCCTGAGATCGGCGCCTCCTCGCTGCTGAGGATCCGGGAGAGGGTCGATTTGCCTGCCCCGTTTACGCCGACGACGGCCGCCTTTTCCCCGCGGTATAGGGTGAAGTTCACGTCGTGGAAGACGTTCAGATCCCCGTAGGATTTTGCCAGGCCATGGATGGCGAGGACCTCCTTGCCGCTCCGGGGGCTTTCGGGGAAGCGGATCTTCACGCTTTTCCCCTGCCCCTCCTCATGGAGGACGTCGAACTTCTCCAGCATCTTGATCCGGCTCTGGACCTGGCTTGCTTTCGTTGCCTTGTAGCGGAACCTCTCGACAAATTCCCTGATTTTCTTGATCTCCGCCCGCTGGAGCTCCATCTCCTTTTTCAGGGCCTCACGGCGGCGATCCTTCTCGCGGAGATAGTAAGAGTAGTTCCCTTTGTAGATCGTGATCGTCCGGTTGGCGAGCTCGGCGATCACGGTGACGATCTTGTCCAAAAAGACGCGGTCGTGGGCGATGGTGAGGATCGTGCCGGGATAGTCCTTGAGCCAGCTCTCGAGCCATTCCAGACTCTCCGTGTCGAGGTGGTTCGTCGGCTCGTCGAGGAGCATGATGTCCGGCTGGGAAAGGAGGATGACGGCGAGCATGATCCGCATCTTCCAGCCGCCGGAGAAATCCCCGCAGTTCTTCTGAAAATCGCTGTTCCTGAATCCGAAGCCGGCGAGGATCTGTTTGGCCTTTGCCGCAAAGGCATAACCGTCCTTCGCATTGAAACAGGCGACGGCGTTTTCATAATCCTTCAGGAGTTTCTCGTGGTCCGTATCGTCGGCGTCGGAATGGGAGAGCGCCTCCTCGCCGCGCTTCACCGCCTCCTCCAGGGCCGCGAGGCCGCTCTTCTGCCGGAGATAGTCCATCAGCGGGACGGGTTCGAGCTCGACGAGGTCCTGGGGGAGGTAGCCGATCGTCACCCTTTTGCGGTCAGGGATCTCGATCGATCCCGTGTCCAGATCGACGCTGCCAAGGATCGCCCGCAGGAGGGTGGTCTTCCCCGTTCCGTTGTCTCCTACGAGGCCGACCCGGCTCCGGTCCGTG
>PNOO01000447.1 GCA_013824905.1 Syntrophus sp. (in: bacteria)
TTTTTTCTGCCTTTCGTCTTGACAGCCTTCGTGAATTTGTTTATGCTTCCACGCTTTCAAGGAATCACCATCACTTTGTAAGCCGAAACAACCTAAAATACCTCCTAAATCTCTTTAGTGAGAAGGGAGTTCAATAAGACGACTGATGGAGAAAGGAGATCATTTTATGAGAAGAAAAGGGTTTTGGGGTGCGGCTCTGACGCTGGCGGCTCTGTGCGTCCTTTCCGCGACAACGGTTATCGCTGCAGAAAAGGTCTACATCAACGGGATCGATGCGAACTTTCCGCCTTTTGCCTACGTGGACAAATCCGGCAATCCGGACGGCTTCGATGTGAAGGCGCTGGACTGGATTGCCAAGGAGATGGGGTTCAAGGTGAAACACCAACCGATGGACTGGGATGGGATCGTCCCGAGCCTCAAGGCGAAAAAGATCGACATTGTCGCCTCGGGGATGAGCATCACCGATGAACGTAAGAAGCAGGTCAACTTCACGGTCCCCTACTGGAAAATCAAGCAGGTTCTGGTCGCCAAAAAAGAGGCGAAGGTCACTGCGGAACAGGCCCTGGCCGACGGGAACAAAATAGGCGTTCAGCGCGGAACGACGGAAGCCAAATGGATCGATGAGAACCTGATCAAAAAGGGAGGGAAAAAGTTCGAACTTGTGCAGTATGACTCCGCCCCCCTCGCCGTCGAAGACGTCGTCAACGGCCGGATCATCGCCGCTGCGATGGACGACGCCCCGGCTATCGACGCGGCGAGGAAGAAGCCCGTAAAGATATTGGGCGGCTTCGGGATGAAGGATGAGGATTTCGGTTACGCCATCCGCAAAGAAGACACAGAGTTTCTTAAGAAGGTCAACGAAGGCCTCAAGAGGCTCATGAAATCCCCTTACTGGGCTGAGCTGAAGAAGACCTACATCGACAAATGATGCTCTCTCGCTGGATAGTCGGGGAAGCAGCCAATGATGACGGGAAGGCCTCAGCTCATGAGGCCTTCCATTTTTTAGTGACTTGAACGGATGCCGGAAAGTTTGATCGCCATAGGAGAGGCCCTTCCGTACCTTTTGGAGGGATCGCTCGTGACCCTGATCGTTGTCGTCGGGGCGATGGTTCTGGGGCTTGCCTTGGGTGTACCCCTCGCTGCGGCCCAGGTTTACGGCCACCCGGCGCTTGCGCGCGTCATCGCCGTTTATGTCTGGTTCTTCAGAGGGATTCCGCTTCTGGTCTTCCTGTTTCTCTTCTATTTTGGTCTCTGCACCGCACTGGATATCAATCTCTCCGCCTTTACGGTCGCGATCATCGTCCTGGGGCTGATCAGC
>PNOO01000448.1 GCA_013824905.1 Syntrophus sp. (in: bacteria)
ATCATCACCCCCCGCGAGGAAGAACCGCAGATCCTGGTGCCGATGATCGACGTCTTCGTCGCCTATCCTGGGGCATCGCCCCAGGAGGTGGAAGCCCGCGTGACGAAGCCCATGGAAAAACTTTTGTGGGAAATCAAGGGCGTGGAGTATATCTACTCCATCGTCAAGCCCGGTTTCAATCTGACGATCGTCCGCTTTTACGTAGGACAGAGCATGGAGGAGAGCATCGTCAACCTCAACAACAAGCTGTCGGCCAATTACGACCGGATACCGCCGGGCGTCTCCCCGCCGCTGATCAAGCAGCGGTCCATCGACGACGTGCCGATCCTCACCCTGACCCTCTGGAGCGACAGCGACCGTTACTCCGGTTATGAACTCCGGCGGATCGGCGCCGAACTCTGCGACGAAATCAAGAAGGACCAGGATGTATCAGAGTTCGCCCTCATCGGCGGACAGAAAAGACAAGTCCGGATCACCCTCGATCCGGCGAGACTCAAAGCCTACCATATGTCCGCCCTGCAGATCACAAGCGCCTTGCAGAAGGCCAACATCCTTCTCCCTTCCGGTTCCTTCTCGACGGGCAATAGAGAATATCTCGTGGAAACAGGATCCTTCCTTAAAAACAGCGAAGACGTGGGCAACGTCGTCACCGGTCTTTTCAACGGCCGTCCCGTTTATCTGCGGGATGTGGCCGCCATAGCCGACGGCCCTGAGGAACCGGCCGGTTATGTCTTCATGGGTTTGGGAAAGGCGGCGGCCCAAAAAGGGATCAAAAGCGAGGCGGCGGGCCCCAAAGAGGCGGTCACCCTCACGATCGCCAAGAAAAAAGGCGCCAATGCCAGTCTCGTCGCCGGGGAGGCCCTGGCCAAAGTGGAGGCCCTGAAGGGGAAACTCATCCCGAAAGATGTCAACGTCACCGTGACCAGAAATTATGGCGACACGGCGAAGGAGAAATCCGACGAGCTGCTCGAGCACATGCTGATGGCCACCATCGCCGTCATCATCCTGATTGCCTTCACCCTCGGATGGCGGGAAGCCATCGTCGTGGCCGTCGCTGTCCCCGTGACCCTGGCCTTGACGCTATTGATCAACTACCTTTACGGCTACACCTTGAACCGGGTCACGCTCTTTGCCCTGATCTTCTCCATCGGCATCCTGGTGGATGACGCCATCGTGGTGGTGGAAAACATCCACCGGCACTTCAAACTCCATAAAATCGAACCGCTGACCGCCGTCCTGGCCGTCGCCGAGGTGGGCAATCCCACCATCCTGGCCACACTGGCCGTCATTGCCGCGCTGCTCCCCATGGCCTTCG
>PNOO01000449.1 GCA_013824905.1 Syntrophus sp. (in: bacteria)
AAAGGAGGGTGTGGAAATGAGCCAATCATGAGGACAGGGTGGCTCACTTTTCACGACCGAAAATGGCTCACTTTGAAAAGACCGTTGACAGGTGTTCCTCATCCTCTTCCTGATGGTCCGCGGACTGATACGAGGAGAGGCACAACTGCGCGAGCGGATCTTCTGGGTTCTCTTCGTTGTACTGGGGATCGTGTTAGGGATCGCAGTGCACGGTGAGCGCTCCCCCCACGGTCTCGCGCACGTCGGGTTACAGCCGCTGGTGCACTTGGGGCTGGTGTTTCTGGCGGTGAGTCTCCCGACACTGCCTAGGACTCTGCGAGGCATAGCGCTCTTCGGGATGGCGATCGACTTCATCGTCGGCATCTCGCTGCACCTCCACCTAGAGAGCCTCATGGACTGGGGAAAGGATGGTAACATCATCTTAAAGCACGAGAAAGGGCTCGGCGAAGCGTTCTTGGGCGACTGGCTCGTGTCGATGAATGGCGTGCTTCAGGGCGCGTTGCTCGTGCTAGGCTTTGCGCTGCTCGCGTGGGCCTGGTGGCGGCTCGATCGGCTGCCGGATGCGTTTGCTTGGAGCGGACGGTTGCGGAGTGAGGCGCAGGTCCATGAGGAGGTGGCGGCGTTACCCAGCCCTCCCCCGACCTCCTTACCTTCGCAAAACTCAGGGGAGGGGGACTTGTGTCAAACTCGAAGAAAATATTGAGAACGTGAGGTGAGCGGCGGATTGGCGTTCCCCTCGATAATTAATGGAAAAGTGAGGAAAGATCAAATGTTTGACATTTGTATCGTCGGTGGACTGGGACATGTCGGTCTACCCTTGGGCATTGCATTTGCCGAGAGGGGCGCAGGTGGTTCTCTTTGACATCAACCAGAAGGAAGCAGGAACCGTTGGCGGCGGGAAAATGCCTTTCATGGAAATAGGCGCCGAGGAGATACTCAAGGGGGTTTTAGGGCAATAATTTTAGACTCATACATGCCAGCGTTTCTTACGGGATAAAGATGATCAAGGAATTTTTGTTCGATAAAGGCATTCAAGGCATGCTGGGGGTGGCCTTCCTGCTGGCGCTCACTTTGGCGGGGTGGAGTACTTTTAAGACTTACGCCGACGACATGGCCATGTTTCTAAAGATTTCCATACAGACCCAGGATCCTGGTACGGCGGTATTGTATTATGATGCCGGGAAGGGATTCAACGAAGAGAGCAAGAGTTCATCGTTCATCTCCGGCGACGGTCTTTTTCACGAATTGAGTTTCAGAATCCCCTTTTTGACTACGATCTCCGGGTTACGGTTCGATCCTCCGTTGTTGAAGAT
>PNOO01000450.1 GCA_013824905.1 Syntrophus sp. (in: bacteria)
GGTCAATGAGAAGGGCCTCCCCTTCCTTTTGAAGCAGGCCTTCGAGAATGTGATCTCCAACCGGAAGCTCTTCCATTCGCTCCTCAGGGTAGCCGCGACCGCTCAGAAGCCCTTCCAGTCGGGCAGGCTGATCCGCCACCTGCCGCTCTTTTTGGCGGGGCTGGCCAAGGACAGGAGCCTCCCGGCGATCGCCGCCGAGCCGCTACGCGACCGGATCGGAAAGATCACAAAGAAGATCGCGAAACCGGAGAAGAGGGTCGCCTTCTTCGGCGGCTGCACGATCGACTTCGTCTTCCCCGAGACGGGGGAGTCGGTCTTCACGGTCCTCCAGGATCTGAACATGGAGGTGCTCTTCCCCGAAGGGCAGAGCTGCTGCGGAAAGCCTGTGATCGCGATGGGGGACGCGGAGACGACAAAGAAGATCGCGCGGGAGAACATCAAGGCACTGGAGGAACAGAACCCCGACGTGATCATCGCCGCCTGCCCCGCCTGCACCGAATCCCTCCGGCACTACGCGGAGCTCCTCAAGGAGGATGCGGAGTGGGGACCGAAGGCGGAGGCGATGGCGAAAAAGGTCCGGGAGTTCTGCAGCTTCGTCGCCGAGGAGTACGGGAAGCGCGGCCGGCTGACCAAGACCGAGGGGGGGCCGCGGGTGACCTACCACGACTCCTGCCACATGAAGCGGGTCCTGATGATCGACAAGGAGCCGCGCCGGCTCCTGGAGGCCGCCGGCTGCGAACTCGTCGAGATGAAAGACGCCGACAAGTGCTGCGGAATGTCGGGGATCTTCGGTGTAAAGTACGCCGAGCTCTCCATGCCGATCCTGGAGCAGAAGATCGCGAATATCCGGGAGACCGGCGCCGCTATCGCCGCCTGCGCCTGCTCGGGCTGCATGGTCCAGATCCAGGGCGGCCTCGACAAACAGCTCCCCGGCGTCCGGATGAAACACGTCGCGGATCTCCTGGCGGAGAAGATTGGTAAATGAATCATCCCGCCGGGGGATTACAATGCCTTTTCCGGGCCAGGGGGTGAATAAACGATAATGTACGTGAAGTCCTGCCCTTCATTGGCCCAGACATAATGCATGGCGCCGGCAGGAATAAATACGGCCGTATTCGGTCCGACGTCGTATTTCACACCATCCACCGATATGCCGCCGCTTCCGGAAAGGCCGAACATGCAGTGCTCCTCTTTATGACTGTGCCCCGCGCCGGTGACATTGCAGTTCAACCCTGCCGTCATGGTGTTGACCAGCAGTGAAAAATTCTTTGCGCCGCAGCTGATGTCGTCGATTAAAA
>PNOO01000451.1 GCA_013824905.1 Syntrophus sp. (in: bacteria)
GAACCGACCAGCCATATCCACTGCAGAGAGGTAAGGCTCCGCCCGTGGAAACCGGCCATGAAGACGGTATAGACCGGACCGGCTTCAAGCATGATCACCGCTGCAATGAAACCCGCCGCGAAGAGCATGAACAGAAGCCCTCCGAAGCTGGTGACCGACTGAGCCGGATTCTCGGAGAGAAAGTCGGGATATGCCGCGCCGAAACCCACCCCCATGGCCACCACGCCCGGCACCATAAGGAAGATCGTAACGACCGAAAGAACCATCATAAACGGCGTCACCTGAAGAAGGATATTGGAGCTCACGATGAGGATCTCCGTGAGGATGAGCAGAGGGAGATAGTAGACGGTAAATTTGACCCAGAGAAAGGTCCGCAATGAGATCGGCGCTGCCCGGACGATCCAGAAGGCATACCCTTCGCAGCTGACCGCCGGATAGACGAATCGGGCAGCCACTGCCGTCAGGACGAAGGCGGCCAGACCCATGTTCAGGAAGGAAAAGATATTCTGCAGGTAGATCGTTCTGATCCGTGACTGTCCCAAAGGGAGAACCGAAAAGTTGTACAGGTAAATAACAATGAGGGCTGCTATCAGAAAGAGCTGAGGCCACTGGGTCTGGTCCCGGAAGAAAGTTCTGAACTCCTTGGCGGCAAATGCCCATGCCGGACTGGTGAGACTTTCGAAAAAACGGTTCCTCCTCCCACGGTAGGCGGTGCGGAGAGGGAATAACCTTTCCGCAGTGGTCTGCGCATTCGTGTAGCCTTTATAATAGTAAGCCCCCGCCACCCACGTCACGATAAAGGTGAGCGCCGCTGCGCAGCTCCAGAGAAGGAAGAGATGGAAAATGGCCGGACCCATCAAGCCGGAGAGTCCCGCCTGCAGGCTGTCAACGACCCACGTCGTGGGAAGAAGAGGGGACCCGGGTGTCCCCATCTCCCTGAGATAAAGGACCAAGGTGGCAAAGGTCTCCGGATTGACCAGCCGTTCCGGTCGCATGAGACGGAAGGCAAGGATAAGCGCCATGATCAGGAGTAAACCAAAGAAGACGAATACCATTCTTATCCGCCCCGCCGGAAGGAGGACTGCCGCCACGACGGCCACTAGCGTACTGAGAGCGGAGGCGATGAGACAAAGCGGGATAAGCGCCATTCCTGCCGTCGCATAGAAGATCGCCCCCGCATCGTAGACGATGCCGTAAGAGAGAAAAACGGGCAGGCTAAAGATCATCACCATCCAGGAGCTGTCTACCGTGCTTTCCAGCCAGCGCGCCAGGAAGATCTTCTCCGCGGATATGGG
>PNOO01000452.1 GCA_013824905.1 Syntrophus sp. (in: bacteria)
GTCCACTACATGGACGACCTCGACGCCAAGGTGAATGCCTTCCAGGAGACCATCCGCGATGCCCGCGACGAGGAGTCGGATTGGACGCCCTATCACCGGCTGTTCGACCGGTATATTTACAAGGGGCGGACGCTCCGTGACGCAGAGACAGAAAAACCAGTCACGCCTCCGGTGGGCGGAGACGGAATTTAAAAGTCGTCAATAAATGAAGACCTCGTAAAAAGTCTGAAAAGTCTGAAAATGGGACGGCTTCGTAAAAGGGCCGTAGGCAAGGCGCGCGAGTCCTGAGGAATGAGGCGTACTTTGGCGTACGCCGCAATGACGAAGGATGAAGCGCAACGCAGCATCCGGACTTTTTACGAAGCCGTCAATCAATAGCGGAACACGGCGACCAAGTCTTTCGGTTCCGGCATTTTTCCCGGGGGTAGGATGAAGACCGATCCTCCGTTGAGATACGTCTGGATTGCCGTGATCTCCAGCAGATCCTCGTCGTCGGTCTCCGGTTTCAGGTGCAGTTCGACGGTCCCGCTCTCCTTGTTGAGCTTTCCCCAACTCCTGCTCCCTGCGGCAATAAAAAGCATGCCGACCCGTCCGTTCGCGGCGTCCGGGACAATCTCCCGGATGTCGGTGGAGGTAAGACCGGTTCCCGAGGATTGCCTGTATTGTGCGATAGCGTCATTTTCGGCCTTTTGAAAGAAGGGACTAACGATTTTCAAGGCCGTACGGTAAAGGGATTCCGAGCTGACTCCCTTGGGATTTCCCGGGATTCCCTCATCGATCAGGTGGGGAAAGGTGTTGGCCTCACGGTAAATGGGAAAGAGATATTCCACACCGGCAAGGACGAGCGGCGCGCGTTCGTCCTTGAGCAGGTCGTGGAGACCCCGGTCGATCATGCGGAAGTACTTAAGGAGATTGTCTTTCGTGTCTTCTGCAACCCCTCCGTGTCCGGAAACCATGGCCATGCCGGTTCCGCCACTGACGGAGCCGGTGCGGAAACGGACCTGCTTTTCAAGCTCGTCATACTGCAACGCTTCGTCGAGGCTTTTGGGAACCGCTTCCAGTTCTATTTCCCGAATATTCTGCCCGGTCCCTTCCAAAAGCCGAATCTTTTTTTGGCTGAGGGCCAGGATGTAGAACCGCTTGTCGCTGCTCAGGACCGGTAGAAGAGGTCTGGTGTGAAAATGGTCGGCGACGACGATAAGTTCTTGAAATACTTCCGGAAGGCAGAAACAGCGGAACAGGCCGGAGCAGAGAAAGAGCGCCAGACCGTCGCTTT
>PNOO01000453.1 GCA_013824905.1 Syntrophus sp. (in: bacteria)
CGATGGGATCGTGCGGGGGAACTTGCGGGGCGGACCATGGAACGGCCTCACCATTGTCACCAAGGCCGGCGCCTTCGGAAAAGAGGATGCCCTGGTGAGAATCGTGGAAAGACTGACCACACCGGCGCCTTCATGAAGCGATACTTCTTGCTGTCCGGATGGCAATAGCATAAAAGAAAAAAGTTGTCAGGAGACCTTGGGATAATGGATGCGGGGCGGCCGCAAGCCGCCCTGAAAACCTTCAAAAACATAAGGAGGATGCTATGAAACGGTTTTTCTTGCTGTCATTGGTATTTACTGTGGCCGTTGCGATGGGCGCTGTCCCGTGCGCTTTGGCGGCCGACCAACCCATCAAACTGGTTTTCGCCTCTGCATACGCGCCGATCGATCACCAGAGTCAAACCCTGGTCAAGTTCGGTGAGCTGGCCGAGAAGTACAGCCAGGGCAGACTGAAGGTGGATGTTGCGGTCGGGGGCGTGTTGGGGGGTGAGCGGGATGTGGCGGAGGGGATCCAGATAGGCACTGTGAACGGAGCGATTCTCGGCGGCATACTCCAGAATTTCGACCCGGCCATGTCCATTCTCGAGTTTCCCTTTCTCTTCAAGAATGAGGCGCATGTGCGGGCTGTCATGGAAGGACCGGTGGGTGAAAAGATAAGGTCCCGGCTGATCGCAAAGACCGGTCTCCGCATCCTCTACCATGTCATGCGGACGCCCCGGGAGCTGACCACCAAAAAACCCGTCAAAAGCCTGGCTGATATCAAAGGGATGAAAGTCAGGGTCCCGGAGATGGAGGCCCATCTGGAAACATGGAGGGCCCTCGGAGCCACTCCCACGCCTTTGGCCTTCACCGAAGTCTATACGGCTCTGCAACTGGGGACAGTGGACGGGCAGGAGAATCCTCTCGGCGTCATTTACGCCAACAAGTTTTACGAAGTCGTCGATTATCTGGCCCTCACCGACCATCTTGTCGGCTTCATGATGATTGTCATGAACGATGCCAGTTTCAACAAGCTCGATCCCGGCTTGCGGAAGGCCCTGACCCAGGCGGCCGTCGAGGCGTCTCGTTTCAACGACACCCTCCTCAAGAGTATCAACGCGGACATTGAAAAAAAGCTTTTCGAGAAGATGAAGGTTACGAAAATCGACAACGGTCCCTGGCGCCAGGCAGCCAAAGATGTTTACAAGAGATTCCTGAAGTATGACGGCTTCGAAGATATCTACCTGTCCATTCGCAAGGTCGGGGAAGGATTCTGACCGACCGCCGATCATCT
>PNOO01000454.1 GCA_013824905.1 Syntrophus sp. (in: bacteria)
TCGAAGGAATCCTCCTCTTCCTTTTCCGCCTCCGTCTCTTCTTCCAGAGGTAAGGGATTGAATGATTCGTAGATCAAGGCGTTGAAGCTGATCTCGTTCTCGCAGATTTTCCTCGCCATTTCTCCCGTTTCACCAGGCGACCGCTTCTCTGCGATCTCCAGGAGGGCCAAAAAATAATCTTTTGGTTCTGTGAGGTCGCATATAACGGAGGAAAAATCCACCAGCGGAAGCCCTCCAGCCAGCTTAGCGGCAATCAGCTTTTCATTGACGGGAAAGATCTCCCTTTTTATCCGATGGCGGTGCTCCTCACGGAGGATCAGGATCTCCTCAAGGATTTCTAAGAGCTCCGTGTAGTGGGGGCTCATTGCCTTATGAATCTGTATGTTCTGTAGAGAATCTCTCAGCATCATAGCCATTACGGCGGTTCTCCTTATACTTTAGAAAAGTATGCGCTGTATATCCCCTTTCTTGCCCAAGTTCAAGCAATAATTGGAACCGCCTGAAACGACGGCGCATATGACTTTTCCTTACGAAAAAGATTGGGATTTTGATCTCTGGTTGTCCGGTGTTTCTAGAAGACGTCAGAAGGCACTCTGAAAGATGTCCATCAGTCCGAAAGGGATGAGCCCCATATAGAGGATCATAAAGATGAGGGTATAGCAGAGCGCCTTTTCATGAAAAAACAGAGGGATGATCGGCCGGGATTCCGGTTCTCTGGAATAACTCATCCGCACCAGGTTCAAGTAATAGAAGATGGAAATAACGGTATTGACCGCGCCGATGATGACAATAGCGAGGTAGCCTTCCTGAAATGCGCTGACAAAAAGAAAAAACTTTCCGGTAAAACCTCCCGTGGGAGGGATGCCCGCCAGAGAGAAAGCGGAGACGGCCAGAGTAAGGGCAAGCAGCGGAGACCTCTTCGACAGGCCCGCGAGATCATTCACCATGACATTTTCACCGTTTTTTGACATCAGGATGATCACGTAAAAACAGGCCAGGTTCATGAAGAGGTAAATCGCAATATAATAGATGGCAGAGGCGCCGCCGCCGCTGTTCAGTGAAATGATACCGAGCATCAGATACCCTGCGTGGGCGATGCCGGAATAGGCGAGGAGGCGTTTGACGTCCTTCTGGAGGAGTCCGACAAGATTGCCCACAGTCATCGACAGGGCCGCCAGAATGATCAGGATATTGGCCAGCGGCAGGGAAACGGAAGGCGCCAGCATGGCGATCCTGATCAGCAGGGCGACCGCGGCTATTTTGGGGAG
>PNOO01000455.1 GCA_013824905.1 Syntrophus sp. (in: bacteria)
CTACGACAGGAGCAAAGCCTACGTGGATCGAGAGACGGAAATCGAGGCCTATCAGATTACCGTACAGGAGGCACGCCGAATCGGTTTGAACGATCACGACATCTCCAATTATCTCCTCGTGGCCTGGATCACTCCTGATGAGCACAAACGACTGGCCCGCAGACTGGAGGTGACCGGAGGCATTGGGGACGGCGATTGATCATCGTCGAGGGCATCGCTGCCGCCGTCTGCGGCGGGCGAAATAAAAAAGACGAGGAGTCGAGTCGAACTCGCCGGATCACCGGCCGTTTTCCACATCCAATATCTCTCTGAGGGAAGGCAAAACATAGATTTGGCTGAGGTCATGCCGTTTTAGAGCGTCAATAAGAATATGCATCTTCTCCCTACCTGTGGCCTTTTTATTGATGATCACAAAGTCTTTTCCTCTTACCCGACAGAATCCGCCGGTATGAACAAAACCTTCGATTTTCAAAGGCTCATACCGGACCGTGATGCCGACCCGTTGCGCTAATTCCTCCAACTGGTTTAAAATCGCCTTATCGTCCATGGAAGAACCCTTATGGAAGATCAAACTGAATCAATGACACTCTTTTTCAGGTTGCTGGTTCTGACACCGACCAGCCTGATGGGTTTGTTCAGGTCGATGCGTTTCAGACAGGCAAAGGCCGCTTTTCGTATTTCTTCTTCGCTATCCGTGAAATCAGCGATGGTGACGGCCCTCGTGAAAGTTTCAAAATCACTGAATCGCATCTTGATGGTGATCGTTTTTGCTTTATATCCGTTCTTTCTCATGTCTGCAACGACTTCTCTTGTCAGGCCTGCAAGCGTTCCCGCTATGACCTGCCAGTTCCTCACATCCTCCTGAAACGTTGTCTCTCGGCTTAGCGATTTGGGTTCCCAGTGGGTGACCAGCGGGCTGTCATCCACTCCCCGCGAAGCATCATAAAGATAGTCACCGTAAGAATTTCCGAAGTGGTCAATAAGTTTTTCAACAGGCAATGCGGCCAGTTGCCCGATCGTTTCAATACCGATCTGTTTCAGATGCCCCTCTGTTTTCGGGCCCACCCCATACAACTTTCTGATGGGCATCGGCCATACCTTGGCTTCAATATCCGCTTCCGTCAGAATGGTCAGACCATCCGGTTTCTGCATATCCGATGCAATCTTTGCCAGGAGTTTATTCGGAGCAATGCCGATCGAACAGGTGAGGCCGGTCGTTTCCTGGATTCCGGTCTTGATCCGCTTTGCGATCTCTTCATTCGTA
>PNOO01000456.1 GCA_013824905.1 Syntrophus sp. (in: bacteria)
CGGGTTCTCACGATGCAAAAGAACTGGATCGGGAAGAGTCACGGCTGCGAGGCCTCCTTCCCGATGGCCGACGGCAAGGGAAAGATCAAGATCTTCACGACGCGCCAGGACACGATCTTCGGCGCCACCTTCATGCTCATCGCCGCGGAACACCCTCTTGTACTGGACCTCTCCCGGGGAAAGGGCTGTGAAGGAACCGTCCGTGAATTCGTGGAGAAGATCAAGAAGCAGGACAAGAAGATGCGGACCTCCGAGTATTACGAGAAGGAAGGCGTCTTCCTCGACACGTGGTGTCTCAACCCCGTCACGGGGCGGAAGATGCCGATCTACGCGGCGAATTTCGTTCTGGCGGATTACGGGACCGGCTGCGTCATGGCCGTCCCGACCCACGACCAGCGCGACTTCGAGTTCGCCAAAAAGTACAACCTGCCGCTTATCGTGGTGATTCAGTCTCCCGACCGGGCCCTGAACATCAAAACCATGGCGGAGGCTTACACGGACGAAGGGATCCTGGTCAACTCCGGTCCCTTCGACGGGATGGAAAACCTGAAGGCTCAGGATGCCATCGCCGATCATCTCGAAGCAATCGGACGGGGGAAAAAGACAATCCAGTATCGACTGCGCGACTGGGGCATCTCCCGCCAGCGCTACTGGGGAGCGCCCATTCCAATGGTGATCTGCGAGTCATGCGGAACGGTTCCGGTTCCGGAATCAGACCTTCCCGTCATCCTTCCCCGCGACATCGAACTTACCGGCGAGGGAGGCTCACCGCTTGCCAGATACCGGCCCTTTGTCGAAACGACCTGCCCCCGCTGCGGCAAACCGGCGCGACGCGAAACAGACACGATGGATACCTTCGTCGAGTCCTCCTGGTACTTCGACCGTTTCTGCTCGGCGAATCACGACACCACGCCGGGGCTGGACCGGAAGAAGCTGGACTATTGGATGCCCGTCGACCAGTATATCGGCGGGATCGAGCATGCGATCCTCCACCTCCTCTATGCCCGGTTCTTCACCAAGATGCTCCGCGACTTCGGGGTTCTGGGCGTCGATGAACCCTTCACGAATCTCCTCACCCAGGGGATGGTCTGCAAAGAGACGATGCGCTGCACCGAACACGGCTACCTCTTTCCGGAAGAGGTCCGGGAGGCGAAATGCATGCACTGCGATTGCGCGGTCACTATCGGCAAGACGGAAAAGATGTCCAAGTCGCTCAAGAACGTCGTCGATCCCGATTATCTGGTCAAGGCCTACGGCGCAGAC
>PNOO01000457.1 GCA_013824905.1 Syntrophus sp. (in: bacteria)
ATCGCAGATGCTAACAAAATGAAGCCCCTTCTTTTGCGCCTCTTTCATAATGCTCCTTGGCGACATTTCGAGGTCGGCACAGGGTGACAGACAGGTATGGATGTGCAAGTCCCCATGGAACTCTTTGAGCTCACTTGACTCCACGTTCGTAAAGCCTTCCCGCAACCGTATACGTAGACAATGGGCTCATCAGGATCGGTATTTTTTTCTGCTCCGCCTTTTTCAACGTTTCTGCTTCGGGCCTCCGGTTATTCACGATGATGATGCCTGCAAGGTCCTTCGAGCTTGCCACCGCCAGGATATTTGGGTGGATTTGCATGGTTATCCAAACATATCCATTGCCGGCATGTGTCAGGACGTCGCTGAGCATATCGCTCGCGTAACCCCCGGACACCTCCCTGCCGAGCGCATCATTCCCGGCCAGTATGGCGAGATCTAACTGTTTCACCACTTCTTTCAGCGTCATCTCAGTCACCGATTGAAAATTCCAGATTTGTTCCCTTTCCCGGACACGAATCGATTGTCATTTCGTCGGTACACCGTTTGATGTTGGGAAGCCCCATGCCGGCGCCGAATCCGAGTTCCCGGATGAAATCGGGTGCCGTGGAATATCCGGGTTGCATGGCAAGTGCGATGTCCGCTATGCCGGGACCCTTGTCGATCACGTTCACGGTAATCTTCCCCGGTTCGATCCGGACGATGATGTCGCCGCCCGGCGTAAAGATGGCCAGGTTCATTTCCGCTTCCAGCACGGCGATGATCAGTCGTCGAATATGGTCATTGGTGTACCCTAACGTCAATAAATTCTCCTTGAGCTGATCGCTTCGCTCCCCGGCCTTCTTAAAATCCCCGCCCGGTACATGATATTTCAACGTCAGCATCGTACTGTCTGAAGGCAAATCTGTAAACAGACTGGTCACATGGTATCGGCGGTGCCCCTTATCTTCCTCGGCATGATAGAGCGCCTCGAGCGTCTTCAGCAGGCAGCGGATGATGTCCTGCTTCGTGATAATGCCCACCAATTTCCCGCTCTCGCGATCGACGACGGGAAATCGGCCATAGCCATAGCGGTCAAATTTATGGATGGCACTGATCAGAGGTTCATCGGAAAACAGGACGACCACTTTTTCCGTCATGATATCCGTCACCCCTTTATCCATAGTTCCGGAGGCCAGGCATTTGATCAGATCTTCGATACTGATGATGCCCAGAAGGCGTCCCTTCTCAACGATGGGCATTCCGGATATTCTTCGTTTCTTT
>PNOO01000458.1 GCA_013824905.1 Syntrophus sp. (in: bacteria)
GCGGGCCAAAGGACTTCCCGAACGGGACGTCGTCTATCGGCACGCCCTGAGGAACGCGCTGTTGCCGGTCATCACCATCCTGGGGCTTTCCATACCGGGGCTTATCGGAGGAAGTGTGATTTTTGAGACGATCTTTGCTATTCCAGGGATGGGGCAGCTCTTCTATATGTCCGTCATGGCGCGGGACTATCCTGTAGTTATGGGGATCCTCTTCATCGGCGCAGTGCTCACCCTGCTGGGGAATCTCCTTGCCGATATCTCTTACGCCGCCGCCGATCCACGGATACGGGTCTCCTGAGAGGAAAGCGATGGGAAGAGAGTTCCGGAAAAGATTTCTAAAGAATGGGCCGGCGGTTGCAGGGAGCTTTGTCGTTCTGGCGCTTTTTGCCGTCTCGCTGCTCGCGCCCTGGCTTGCCCCTTACGATCCGAATGCGATCGACCTGAAGCAGGTCCTCATACCCCCCTCTGGAGTTCATCCTTTCGGAACGGATCCGCTGGGACGGGATGTGTTCTCCCGGATGATCTGGGGGGCGGGGATCTCTCTCAAGGTAGGCTTCGTCGCGACCGGGATCGCGATCCTCATCGGGACGATCCTCGGCGCCCTGGCCGGGTATTACGGCCGCTGGATGGACACGATCATCATGCGTTTCGTGGACATCATGCTCTGCTTCCCCACTTTTTTCCTCATCCTGGCGGTGATCGCGTTCCTTGAACCCTCCATCTGGAACATCATGATCGTCATTGGCCTGACCGGCTGGATGGGGGTGACGCGGCTCGTCCGGGCGGATTTCATTGCCCTCAAGGAGCGGGACTTCGTTCAGGCGGCCCGGGCGATCGGCGCCGGCGATTTCCGGATCATCTTCCTTCATATCCTCCCGAACGCGATGGCATCGGTCCTGGTTACGGCGACCCTGGGGGTGGCGGGGGCGATCCTTACGGAGTCGGCCTTGAGCTTCCTCGGGATCGGTGTCCAGCCGCCGACGCCGAGCTGGGGAAACATCCTCACAGCGGGGAAGGACAATATCGATATCGCCTGGTGGCTTTCCTTTTACCCGGGGCTCGCCATCCTGATCACCGTCCTGGGCTACAACCTCCTGGGCGAGGGGATCCGCGACGCCCTGGATCCGCGCCTCAGGCGGTAGTATTGACGGCTTCGTAAAAAGTCCGGATGCTGCGTTACGCTTCATCCCTCGTCGTTGCGACATACGGTATAGTACGCCTCACTCCTCGGGTTTTGCGCGCCTTGCCTGCGGCCTTTTA
>PNOO01000459.1 GCA_013824905.1 Syntrophus sp. (in: bacteria)
GTCGGGCGTCGACGTCGCCGGGGTGGATCTGAAATGGGATGACCTCTGCAAGGCGCGGGGGTATCTCAACCTCATGGCCGGGGAAACGTCGGGACGATGGGTGGTGGCCCAGGCCGATGTCACGAAGCTGCCCTTCGCCGACGGGAGTTTCGACATCGTGGTCTGTTCGGAAGTTCTGGAGCATATCGAGGACAATCGGGCCGCCATCCGGGAGTTGGTGCGCGTCCTCAAGACGGGGGGGGATCTTGTCGTTACGGTGCCACGGTATGGGCCGGAGAGGATCTGCTGGGCGATTTCCCGGGCCTATCACCGGGAACCGGGCGGTCATATCCGTATCTACCGGAAAACGGAGCTGATCGCGCTGCTGGAAGCGGCGGGTGTTCGGTGCCGGCGGATCCGCTACCGGCACGGCCTCCATGCGCCCTATTGGTGGCTCAAGTGTCTCGTCGGCCACAAGAATGAAACCTTTTGGCTGGTCCGGGCGTACCGGAAATTTCTGGAGTGGGATATCATGCATCACCCCCCGCTGACGGCCATGCTGGATCGAATTCTGAACCCCCTGATCGGTAAGAGCATCATCTTCTACCTGAAAAAAGGATACCGCTGATGGAACTCATCCTCTCGCAACGTATTGCAGCTTCGCCTATCGATGTTGCGGCCATGGCGGACTTCATCGCCGGCCTGCAGAAGGAAAATGGTGAAATTCCATGGTCAAAAGGAGGAAAGACGGATCCCTGGGATCACGTGGAAAGCGCCATGGGCCTCAGCGTGGCAGGACGCTGCCGGGAGGCGGAACGGGCGTATGGATGGATGGCGGAGACCCAGTTTCCGGACGGAAGCTGGTGGTCGGCGACGCGGGACGGGGTTCCGGAGGATAAAACGAAGGACAGCAACGTCTCTTCCTATATTGCCGTCGGGGTTTACCATCACTTCCTGATTACGGGAGACATTGGCTTTCTCGAACATCTCTGGCCGACGCTGGAAGCGGGTGTGGATTATGCCGTCCGACTTCAGGCGACCACCGGCGAAATCCACTGGGCGAGAAACAGTGAGGGAATCGTCGACCGTATGGCGCTTCTGACCGGCTCCAGCTCGGTGTTTATGAGCCTCAAGTGCGCGATTGCCATTGCAGCGATCCTGGGGAAACAGCATTCTGACTGGAATATCGCATTGGAGAAGCTCGGAGAGGCGATCCGTCATCGTCCCAACCTGTTCAACATGATGAAGGCCCGTTTTTCGATGGATTGGTA
>PNOO01000460.1 GCA_013824905.1 Syntrophus sp. (in: bacteria)
GGAAGACCTCAGGAATTACGACAAGGTCATCTACACCCCGATCATGAAAACCCACTTCCTCGGGGGAATCACGATGGCCTTGAAGCTTTCCGTCGGAATCCTGCACCGGGCCGACCGCGGGGGTCAGCTCCACAATTTCAACCACCTCTTCGTGGCCGAGCAAGCGGCGGAAATCAACCTGCCTTTCCGGCCGGATCTGATCATCATGGACGGAAGACGGTCGCTCATCAGCGGCGGTCCTTCCCACGGCGAGCAGGTCAAACCCGGCGTGATCCTGGCCTCCGGCGACCAGGTGGCCAATGATGTTATGGGCATCCGGATTATCCAGGAATGGTACCCGAACATGGCCGCCAACAAGATCGGCATGTATGCCTGGAACCAGAAGCAGATCGCCCAGGCGGTCAAGGTCGGCGTGGGATACGCGAGAAAGCAGGACGATATCAAGCTCATCCTGGGTTAAATCTTTCCTGACGGAAATCACCTCTACATGGAGGGGGAAAACTGTAAAGAGGAGGGAGAAAAGCTTATGGGTTCTGAAGAAATGAACAGAAGGAAGTTCATCGGGAACGTGGCCAAGTACTGCGGCGCGGGTATTGCGGCCTTTGGCTTGATGACCCCCGGGAAAGCTCATGGGGTCGCCGATCTGGATTCCCCGGCCCACGACGGGGTCTGGCGCATGAGGGACTCCGCCATCATGCAAAGCGCGGAGTGGAGGAAAAATGCGCCCCTTCCCAAGGATTATTTCGACCGGAAGCCTGAACATTTCATCAACGATGGAAAGCCGGTGGAGTGGTCTCACCTTCATGAAAACTGGTATGCTGAGGGAGGGAAATCTCTGGTTGGCCTCGTCATGGCCACCCCGCTGGACAAGAACCTGAAGGGGGACATCAGCAAGGCGGTCAGACTGATCGGAGGATTCCAGAAATCCCTGAAAAAAACAGACAGAATCCTCATCAAGCCCAATATGAACTCGGTGCACGAATGGCCGGGAGGCGGGACCGACGCGGCTTTTCTGGAAGCCCTGATTCTCGTTCTCAAGGAGGAAGGGTATGAAAACATAACCGTGGCCGACACTTGCGGGCCCTGGGGGCCGACTGCCCGGGTGGCCAAGGCCCTCGGAATCGAAGGGGTATGCAGCAGCACCAAAACCACCCTTCGGGACTGGGAAAAGGTGAAATGGATGAACATCCGTAACGCCCAGGCCGAGTTTCTCGGAAAATTCGGCGGCGGAGACGGC
>PNOO01000461.1 GCA_013824905.1 Syntrophus sp. (in: bacteria)
TGTCTTCAAAGTCGAGACCCACAACTCTCCCTCGGCGCTGGACCCTTACGGAGGGGCGCTCACCGGGATCGTCGGCGTCAACCGGGACCCCTTCGGCTGCGGGAAGGGAGCGAAGCTCATCTTCAACACGGACGTCTTTTGTTTCGCGCCGCCCGACTATGACAAGCCCCTGCCGAAGCGGATCCTCCACCCGCGGCGGATCTACGAGGGGGTGCGGGAAGGGGTGGAACACGGCGGGAACAAGAGCGGCATCCCCACGGTAAACGGCTGCCTCGTCTTCGATGAGCGCTACCTGGGAAAGCCTCTCGTCTACTGCGGTACGGGGGGGATCATGCCCGCCCGGCTGAACGGAGAGGCGACCCACACGAAGGAGATCCTCCCCGGCGACCTTGTCGTCATGACCGGCGGACGGATCGGGAAGGACGGGATCCACGGGGCCACCTTCTCCTCGGAGGAGCTCCACGAGGGCTCCCCCGTCACGGCGGTCCAGATCGGGGACCCGATCACCCAGAAGAAGATGACCGATTTTCTCCTTATCGCCCGGGACCGGGGCCTCTACCGCGCCATCACAGACAATGGCGCCGGCGGCCTTTCGTCCTCCGTAGGCGAGACGGCGCAACTCTCCGGGGGTTGTGAGATCGATCTGAAGAAGGCGCCCCTCAAATACCCGGGGCTGAATCCCTGGGAGATCCTCATCTCCGAATCACAGGAGAGGATGACGCTCGCCGTGCCGCCTGAGAGGATAGAGGAATTTCTCGACCTTGCCCGGAAGATGGACGTGGAAGCGACGGTCCTTGGCCTCTACACCGATTCGGGATGGTTCCATATCCGTTACGGGGAAGAGACCGTCGTTTATCTGGACATGGATTTCCTCCACGACGGCCTCCCGCAGATGACCCTCCGGGCTGCCTGGAAGCCCCCCAGCCATGCGGAGCCCGCGATCCCCGAACCGACCAACATGGGAGAGGCCTTAAAGGCGATGCTCTCGCGGCTGAACATCTGCAGCAAGGAATCGGTCATCCGCCAGTACGACCATGAGGTTCAGGGGGGAAGCGTCGTCAAGCCCCTGACCGGCGTCGTCAATGACGGGCCGAGCGACGCTGCCGTCATCAGGCCGCTGCTCGATTCCTTCGAGGGCATTGTCATCGCCAACGGCATCTGCCCCCGTTACAGCGACATCGACGCCTACCACATGGCGGCGGCCGCCATCGACGAAGCCGTCCGGAATGCGATC
>PNOO01000462.1 GCA_013824905.1 Syntrophus sp. (in: bacteria)
GTTTGTATATTGACATCCATGGTTAAAAGTAGTCTCATAGGTGAAGTTGGCGATGGCTCGGCGAGCGGAGTGGAGCCCCGCGCAAAGCGACGCGCAGCGAGCCGAGCCGTCGCCAACGGGCGACGAGAGATCGATTGTGGTGGGGCCTTTAAGGCCGTCTCCGAACGGGATCCTCGCCGCCGCCGTGGGATAAACCCGAACAGCCGTTGGAGCCGCCGGCACCCTGCGAGCTCGCATTTGCAAACAAGGGAAATAACCATGTCTGAACCCATTTATGTCGGTATCGATGTTGGAAAAGACACCCTCCATGTGGCCGCCTGCCCAACTCCCATCCACGCCTGTCTGCCCAACACTGCGGAAGGCCATCGTCAACTCTGCCGGATGCTTCAAAAGCATACCGTCGCTCTGGTCGTCATGGAAGCCACCGGCGGCTATGAACGACCGGTCGCCGCCGAACTGCTGGCCGAAGCGCTGCCGGTGGTGGTCATCAATCCCCGGCAGGTCAGAGACTTTGCCAGGGGAATGGGACAGCGAGCCAAAACCGACGCCATTGACGCTCAGGTCCTGGCATCTTTCGCCCAGATCGTCAAACCCGCTCCAAAACCTCAGTTTAAGGCCAAAACCGCCGAATTGGCTGAGTTGGTCAAGCGTCGCCGTCAACTGAATGACCTGCGCACACAGGAAAACAATCGTATCCTGATGATCCATCATCACAAGGTCAAAAAGAGCATCGCAAAAATGATCAAAACACTCGATTTTCAGATCGCTGAAATCGAGCAGCTTATCCGGGATTACATCGATGCCGATGACGACTTCAAAACCAAAGACGGCATCATCCAAAGCGCTCCCGGCGTAGGGCCGCAGACCGCTGCGATGCTCCTGTCCCATCTGCCCGAACTGGGGCAACTGAACCGTCAGGAGATCGCCTCCATGGCAGGGCTGGCGCCCTGGGATCATGCGTCGGGAAAATCCGCCGGAAAAGCCCACATCTGGGGCGGCAGAAAAGAGGTGCGCAATGTCCTGTATATGGCCGCACTGGCCGCCCGTCGCTGCAATCCGGTGATCCGCGCGATGGCTGAGCGTCTCACGCATGCGGGAAAACCATTTAAGGTCGTCATGACCGCGTGTATGCGTAAACTGCTTATTATTCTCAATACAATGATTAGGAATCAAACGTCATGGACTCCAAAATTAAATTAAAAAAAGCCTTGAAATCTAACACAGCCGTTC
>PNOO01000463.1 GCA_013824905.1 Syntrophus sp. (in: bacteria)
CTTTACTCGGAGTTGTCGGACAGACATTTCAAGTTGAGCCTGCGATCGAAGGGAAATGTCAACGTGGAAAGGGTAGCCCGCGTCTTTGGAGGAGGAGGGCATATCAATGCCGCCGCTTGTCGGATGGAAGGGAAAATCGATGATATCCATCGGCGGGTGCTCGAGGCGATCAGGACGTCCGGGGGTTCATGAACGGTGTCATTGTCATTGACAAACCGGCGGGCCGGACATCCCGTGCAGTAGTCGAGGAAGTCCAGCGGGCGCTCGGGATAAAAAAGGCCGGCCATACCGGGACTCTCGATCCCCTGGCGACCGGTGTCCTGCCTGTCTGTATCAATGAAGCGACGAAGCTGGTGCAGTTCCTGGCCCTGGACACCAAGGATTACAGAGCCACTCTCCTTTTGGGGGTCAGGACCGATACCCTCGATACCGAAGGACGGGTCATCTCCCGGGAGGAACCCCGTGTGACAAGGCAGCAGGTGGAGGAGGCGCTGCACGGCCTCACGGGAAGGAGGGAACAGTTGCCCCCCCTGTATTCGGCGGTGAAGTTCCGGGGGAAACCCCTTTATGAATGGACGCGACAGGGGATTGCGGTTGAACAACTGCCGCGGGAGGTGGAGATCTACGACATACGGATTGACGAAGTCCGTCTGCCTGAGGTCATTTTTACGGTTTCCTGCTCCAAAGGCACCTACATCCGTTCCCTCTGTGCGGAAGTGGGGGAGACGCTGGGTTGCGGGGGGTGCATGTCGGCCCTGCGCCGGACGCGGAGCGGCTGTTTTTACGAGGAGATGGCCCTGGTCACAGAAGGCCTGACGGAGGAGGAAAAGCGGGAGCTCTATACGGCGCATCTTGCGCCAATGGCGGAACTACTGCCCGGACTTGCCGTCGTCGATGTGGATGCGTCGCTGGCGGAGAGGTTGCGGAACGGGTATCAGCCGGATGGTGAAGCGCTGACCCGTTATCATATTCCTTTCCTTGCCGCGGGAGATGTGATAAAGTTCACATTCGGGAAAGAACACTTGGTTGCCGTGGCCCGGATGCTCTGTGCATCGGACGAGCTGACTTCAGGTGAGGGTAAGAAACAGGCGGTCAGGATCTTACGGGTGTTTAACGATTGAAGCTATGGGCCGTCGGACGTTCATCATTGACTTATATAAGGGAGGAGAAAAGCGGTGTTAGATGTAGAAAAAAGAAAGGGAGTCATCGAAAGTTTTAAGTTGCACGAA
>PNOO01000464.1 GCA_013824905.1 Syntrophus sp. (in: bacteria)
GCCTCATTGTCTACCCCTTATTCTATAATCTCGGTAACAACACCTGCTCCCACTGTCTTTCCGCCTTCCCTGATTGCGAAACGTAATTCCTTCTCAAGGGCAATCGGGGTAACAAGCTCGACAGAGAGGGTGACGTTATCCCCCGGCATCACCATTTCCACACCATCCGGGAGCTTTGCCACACCGGTTACGTCTGTGGTTCTTAAATAAAACTGCGGTCTGTATCCTGTGAAGAACGGGGTATGGCGCCCACCCTCTTCCTTGGTGAGGATATAGACTTCTCCTTTAAACTTTGTATGGGGAGTAATGCTCCCCGGTTTTGCGAGGACCTGGCCTCTTTCTACATCATCCTTTTTGGTGCCTCTCAAGAGTACGCCGACATTGTCCCCTGCGATACCCTGATCGAGGATCTTGCGGAACATCTCAACGGAGGTTGCCACGGTTTTCACGGTGGCTCTGAAGCCGACGATCTCTACTTCATCCTGGGGTTTGATAACTCCCCTCTCTATCCTGCCGGTCACTACAGTTCCACGGCCGGAGATGGAAAAAACATCTTCTACCGGCATAAGGTAGGGCTTGTCCGTATCGCGGACAGGTTCCGGGATGTAGGAATCACAGGCATCCATGAGCTCAAAGATGCTCTTGCAGGAAGGACATTCCGGGTCGCCGCAGCCATGTTCAAGGGCCTTTAATGCGCTTCCCTTAATAATAGGGATATCATCTCCCGGGAATTCATAATTGGTGAGAAGCTCGCGGAGTTCCATCTCTACAAGTTCAATAAGTTCGGGATCATCAACCATATCCACTTTATTGAGGTAGACTACCATGAAAGGAACGCCGACCTGACGGGCAAGGAGGATGTGCTCTCTTGTCTGGGGCATGGGTCCGTCATTGGCGCCCACAACAAGGATTGCACCATCCATCTGGGCAGCACCGGTAATCATGTTCTTGATGTAATCTGCGTGTCCCGGACAGTCCACGTGTGCATAGTGACGGTTCTTCGTCTCATATTCAACATGGGCGGTTGCAATGGTGATACCCCTTTCCTTCTCTTCAGGCGCCTTGTCTATCTGATCAAAGGGTATCCAGTGCGCCCATCCTTTGTTTTGAAGACACCGGGTAATGGCGCTGGTCAGAGTAGTCTTTCCATGATCTATGTGTCCAATGGTTCCTATGTTGACGTGGGGTTTCGTTCGTTCGTACTTTTTCTTAGCCATATAGAACCTCCG
>PNOO01000465.1 GCA_013824905.1 Syntrophus sp. (in: bacteria)
GCAGAGCTTGCAGGACGGCCTCCAGGTTTCGGGTTATTCGTAACGCCAGGTATCGCTGATGTCCGCAAGGGGGATCACCTGGACCTTCTCGGCAAGGCGATAGGCCGTTTTCCCCGGGTAGACGACCCAGAGCCGCTCCAGGGAAAGGTCCTCAAAGGCCGCCTTCATGGAACGGGTCAACCGGGGGGCGTCTTCGTATTTGAATTCCACGCCCCAGCTTTTTCCCCTGGCCTGCCAGAAGAGATCGAGCTCCGCCCCGGCGTGGGTATGCCAGAAGTAGAGATCTTCGTCTTCCTTGTCCAGGGTCCGGCAGACGCCCTCCAATGCGAAGCCCTCCCAGGAGGCGCCGAGCCTTGGCGAAGCGTGGAGCTGCTCCGGGGTCTCGATGGAGAGGAGGGCATGGAACAAGCCTGAGTCGCGCAAGTAGAGCTTCGGCCTCTTCACCAGGCGCTTCCCGATGTTGACGGACCAGGGCTGGAGGATACGGACCATGAACGTTCCCTCCAGGATGTCGCAGTATTTCCGGACAGTCATATCGGAGACGCCGAAGGAGCGGCCCAGCTCGGCGTAGTTCAGGATCTGGCCGTGGTAATGGCTCAGCATGGTCCAGAACCGGCGCAGGGTGCGGGCGGGGATCGCGATGCCCAACTGAGGGATGTCCCGTTCCAGAAAAGTGGCCACGTATTGATTCCGCCAGAGCAGGCTGTCCTCGTCCGATGCCGCCAGAAAGGAGCGGGGCAATCCGCCCCGCCACCAGAGGGCTTTGAGGGCCTTCGAATCGATATCGCTCAGACGAAAACCGCCCAACGGACAATAGGCGATCCGCCCGGCCAGGGATTCCGAACTCTGGCGGATCAAATCCCGGGAGGCGCTTCCCAGAATGATGAACTTGCGGCTCATCTCCTGGTCGACAAGGTGGCGCAGGAGGGGGAAGAGATCGGGCATCCGCTGGATCTCGTCGATAACGATAAGCCCCGTCAGCCCCTCCAGGGCGAGCTGGGGTTGTTCCAGGCGGGCAAGGTCCCGGGGATTTTCCAGGTCGAAATAGGTGTCGGCGGCCAGAGTCCGGGCGAGGGTCGTTTTTCCACACTGCCGGGGACCCAGAATCGCCGTGACGGGAAACAGGGAGATTAGCTTCCCCAGCTTGGCTCGATCCGTTTTTCTGTCGATCAGTTTCACGACGGCAGCCTACAAGATTTACATTGAAATGTCAAGCTTTATGTTTGGA
>PNOO01000466.1 GCA_013824905.1 Syntrophus sp. (in: bacteria)
TCCCGAGGTGATCCGGGCGGTCATCGGCGAGGAGGTGAGTCAGGAGGAGTTGGGCGGCGCCGTGGCCCACGCCACCAAGAGCGGCGTCTGCCATTTCGCGACGGAGAGCGACGAGGACTGCCTCGCAAAGATCCGGAAGCTCCTCTCCTTCCTGCCCGACAGTTGCCACAGCCCCCTGCCCCTGGTCTCCGCCGTGGATGACCCCGCGCGGGAGTGTCCCGAGCTCGACGCGATCATCCCCGATCGGGCGAACCGCGCCTACGACATGAAAAAGGTGATCGCCGCAGTCGCGGACGGGGGGGAGCTGTTCGAGCCCCATGAACTCTGGGCGAAAAACATGGTCGTCGCCTTTGTCCGGATCGCGGGATGGCCCGTCGGGGTGATCGCCAACAACCCCAAATTTAACGCGGGCGTCCTCGACGTGGCAGCCTCCGACAAGGCATCCCGGTTCATCCGGTTCTGCGACGCCTTCAACATACCGCTCCTCACCTTCGCCGACGTCCCCGGCTACATGCCCGGCACTCAGCAGGAGTGGGCGGGAATCATCACCCACGGGGCCAAACTGCTCCACTCCTATTCCGAGGCGACAGTGCCCAAGATCACGGTCGTCACCCGGAAGGATTACGGCGGGGCCTACATCGGCATGTGCAGCAAGCATCTCGGGGCCGATTACGTCATGGCCTGGCCGACGGCGGAGATCGCCGTGATGGGGGCGGAGGGGGCATGCAACATCATCTACCGCCGCGAGATCGCCGAAGCCCCCGACCCGGCCGCCCGGCGTGCCGAGCTGGTCCGCTCCTACGAGGAGCAGTTCAACAACCCTTACTTCGCCGCCAGCCTCGGGACCATCGACGAGATCATCCGGCCGAAAGAGACGCGCCGGAGGATCGCCATCCTCCTTGAAGCGCTCAAAGACAAGGCGGAGACGCGACTCCCGAAGAAGCACAACAATATCCCCCTATAAACGGAGCCCGTTTTGCCTGTGATATTTTTCTTGACAAGCGTAACCCTATTGGTTACAGTACTGTCAATGATAAAATCTTTTATTCACAAAGGTCTGGAAGATTTTTTCTACGATGGAACCCGTAAAGGCATACAAGCCAAGCATGCTTCCAAAATAGAGGCGATATTGGATAGGCTTGATGCGGCAAATGAAATCAAGGATATGAACTACCCCGGCTCCGGCCTTCATCTGCTGCTTCCCAAAACGAAGGGGCGCTGGT
>PNOO01000467.1 GCA_013824905.1 Syntrophus sp. (in: bacteria)
TTTCCGGCCTCATGGGGCCCTATATGCGGCCCATACCGGTCGGCGCCTCCGCCGCCATGATCTTTTCCTTGATCGTTGCGTTTGTCGTCAGCCCCTGGTTGAGCTACATCGTCCTGAAGAATGTGAAAAAGTCGGACGTCAGCGAAGAAGAGGGCGGGAAGATGCTGCGCGTTTACGAGAGGATCCTCGGCCCCCTGCTGGATAGTCGCTTTAAAAGGATGTTGGCCTTGGGAAGCGTCGTCTTTCTGCTCCTGCTGGCCGTTACACTGGTTCCCTTAAAGCTGGTCACCGTCAAGATGCTCCCTTTCGACAACAAAAGCGAACTCCAGGTCATCATCGACATGCCGGAAGGAAAAACCCTGGAGGAGACGGCGGAGTTGACGCGGGAAATGGGAGATTATCTGAAGACAGTCCCGGAGATCACGGATTATCAGACCTACGTCGGGACGGCGGCCCCCTATAACTTTAACGGCCTGGTACGCCATTATTTTCTCCGGTCTGGGAGTACCGTCGCGGACCTTCAGGTGAATTTTGTCGCTAAAGGGGAGCGGACTCAGCAGAGCCATGCCATCGCGAAAAGGCTGCGACCTCCGTTAAAGACCATCGCCGATCGATACGGCGCCCGGATCAAGGTGGCCGAAATCCCCCCCGGACCGCCCGTCCTGAGCACGCTGGTGGCTGAAATATACGGACCGGAGACGAACCGGCGGATCGAGATAGCGAAAGACATCAAGAAGGTGTTTGCAGAAACCGACGGGGTGGTCGATGTGGACTGGTATGTGGAAGAGGACCAGCCCAAGATCCGCTTTGCAGTCGATCAGGACAGGGCAGCCAGGGCCGGGATCAGCGCCGAGATGGTATCCCAGAGTCTGAGGATTGCCTTGAACGGCATGGGTGCGGGACTGGTCCATCTGGATAAAGAAAAGGAACCGGTAGAACTTTTTCTGCGGATGCCGCTGGAAAAGAGGGCCAATATCGGCGATCTGCAATCGATCGGCATACCGACGCCTGCAGGCGCCATGATTCCCCTTTCCGAACTGGTGAAACGTCAGGACGGCTTCGAGGAAAAAACGATCTATCACAAGAACCTAAAAAACGTCACTTATGTCCTGGGTGACATGGCGGGAACGGAAGAAAGTCCGGTTTACGCCATCATGAAGATGAAGGAAACGATCAACAAAATGACGCTGCCGGAAGGTTACGTTCTGAAACAATACTCC
>PNOO01000468.1 GCA_013824905.1 Syntrophus sp. (in: bacteria)
CCGTCTTCTATTCGAAGGGGTTCTTGTACCCCGGTTTCAGGTAGAGGGTCTCTTTCTTTTCCAGGATATCCGGCTTGTAGACCTTCTCGGGCCAGTCCGCCTGCGAGACTTCCTCGAAGGCCACCGAGACGGCCATCTCCGGGCACTTGATGATCTCTACCACATCCTTGGCAATTTCTTCGGTCAGCCGTTGCTTCTGCTCCTCCGATCTTCCGGGGTAAAGCTTGACGATGACATGGGGCATTTTCATTTCCTCTCAAAGGTTTTATGGTTTGTCTTCTGCCAGCGGCGCCAGGACCTCTCGTCCGTCAACTCCCGCAGTGCGTCTGCGGCGATCCAGCGGGCAGACTTCGCATTCATTTTCTGGATCTCGCGGGCGGTTTCTATTGATAGGCGGTTCAGGACGGGGTTTCGCTTGCCGATCTGGCGCAGGGCCCAGTTGACCGCCTTTTTCACGAAATTGCGGTCGTCGCCGGCCTCCCGTAGGATCAAAGGAAGAAATTCGGAAAAGACGGCGTCGTCCGCCTTCTTGTCATGGACGGCGAGGCAGGCCATGAGGACGAAACCCGCCCGCTTGACGAAGGTTTCCGGCCGTCTGCTCCAGGCCGCGGCCTTTTCACGGGCGAGGGCGGTCCGGGAGAAGAGATTGCTGCAGAGCTGGTCACAGACGTCCCAGGAGTCGATCTCCAGTGCCCACCGTTCCATCTGGTCGTCCGTGACCTTTCCGGGATCGTCGATCAGGGCGGCCAGGATCCGTGCTTCGTGGATCGCCGAGCGCCAGAGTTCGTCGGCCAGGTCATGGCGGCGGCCGATCTCTTTGGCCATCTTCCGGAGGATCGGCATGGGGACCCCAAGGGTTCCCGCCGGGCTAATCCCGTAGCGGGCCATCCCGGCGACGTTGGCCGGATCGGCCAGAGCCTTGAGAGTGTCAATCACTTGCCGGTATGTCATCATGATCCTAACGCCGCCTGGTGTGTTCTTTCAGAAAGAGCAGAAAGAGGGGACAGACGCCGATGATCAGGGCCGACAGGAGGAAAGGGGCCGCGAAGGTCGAGGTGAGGTCCTTCAGCCAACCGGCGATGCCGACGCCCACGGCCTGTCCCAGGCCGTGAATCAGTGTGGAAATGCCGAATATCTTGTCCATTTTTGCCATGGGGATGTGATCGCCGAACATCGAGGCGATGAGCGTGATGGCGCCGTTGAAGGTGAAGGC
>PNOO01000469.1 GCA_013824905.1 Syntrophus sp. (in: bacteria)
GGGTATCTTACCCGCCGTTTTCGCATCCATCTGAGTAGGGCGGGTATTCGCGCAGCACCCCCGGAGGGGGCCTACCCGCCATTTTGGGAGTATCCTACCCTCCAACCACTTCCTCCACAGTCAACCTGACGCCCTCCTCGAAGCCCACCTCAGGCTGCCAGCCCAGGATTGACCGCGCCCGCCGAATGTCCAGCACGTTGCGCCGCACCTCGAAAGCGTTGTCCGGCAGATGAAGCGGCGAAACGCCGTTGTGCATGTTGGCCGCCACGCTTCGATAAACTTCCAACACACTTCGCCCTTCAGCAGAGCCAATGTTGAAGATTCCCGTCAGGCCCGGCTTCAGCGCCAGCAGGTTGGCGCGCACCACGTCCGTGACATAGACGTAATCCCGGCTCTGGCTGCCGTCGCCGAAAATGACCGCGGGGACGTTATCACGCAATGCCGCCGCAAACCTCGTCACCACGCTGTGATCTTGTCCCGGCCCGTAGACGTTGCCGTAGCGCAGAATGACGACCTCCAATCCGCCCTCCTCTGCGAGCAGAACGTCCTCTGCCCACATCTTGGTCTCCCCATAAGGCGAGCGCGGCAGGCGTGGCGCATCCTCACGCAATGGAAGGCCCGGCGGATCGCCATACACTGCGCCCCCGCTGGAGGCAAAGATGAACTTATCCGCGCCTGCTTCCCTGGCCGCCTTCATTACGTTGCGAGTGCCATCCAAGTTGACTCTCAAGTAGTTCTCAGGAAAGCGCTGCGACTCGCGTACAAACACCAATGCAGCATGATGACTGATGATGTTTGGTCGCTCGCGCTTGATCACCTCATGGATAGCAGACCGGTCACAGATATCCACGTTATAGAATGCGGCGCCAACCGGCAGGTGCTCACACCGCCCGCGCGCCAAATTGTCAAGAACGACTACCTGATGCCCCGCCTGCAGATAGGCCTGCGCAACGCGCGAACCGATGAAACCAGCTCCACCAGTAACCAGGATTTTAAACACGAAGGACACCAAGGGTCACAAAGGGGCTATCAAGATTGTGCGGGATCTCCCGATCCCGCACACTGGCTGCCGCCTGACTGCCACATCAACTTGCCCGTCTCCGCTTCCAGAAGTTAAACCCGATCTGGAAGAGATACAACCCCGCCAAAACCAGCCAGAGTGCCCGCTCCCAAATTTTATCCGAGGT
>PNOO01000470.1 GCA_013824905.1 Syntrophus sp. (in: bacteria)
AAATCCCGAACCCGTGTTGTCTGGGTTCAGGATCTGGGTGACGGTCGGGATGGGGATACGTTGGGCAGCAATTTGCGGTTGATGGGTTTGGACACGGGGGATGGCAAGGGGGAGCGGGCAATTCTGGAAACGCCGGGGAACTATTCAAAACCCCTGATCACGCCGCGCGGGGATCGGGTGGTCTATTCGGATCGGATTAGGAAAAAGGTTTTCGTGGTGAACTGGGATGGGTCAGGATTGCGGGAGTTGACCGACGGGTTTGGGTTGGCGCTTTGGCGGGATCCCCGGGACGGCCGGGAGTGGCTATATTACGGATACGAAGAGATGATGGAGGGGGGATTTCATTGTCGGGCGGTTTATCGGAAGACGCTGGACAGCCCCGGTGCGAAGGAACTGGTCTGGGACAAGGTGCCGGTGAATATTGACAGTTTTCAACTGTCGATAGACGGCCGGATGGCCGGAGGCAATTTCCCGTGGCCCGAGGGAGGCGTCGCCCAACTGCCGAATTTGTCGATGAAGGTCTATACTAAGGGATGCTGGACGGCGCTGGCGACGGTCAATGGGAAACCGTTTTATTGGATTTTCGACGGCGCTCACCGGAACCTGACCTTCGTCAATGTGGAAAAGGAAACGAAGTGGCAGGTCAAGATCAACGGAGCCCCGGGGATCGACGGTCATGAGGTGTACAACCCCCGGTGGAGCAATCATCCGCGGGTAATGGCATTGACGGGACCCTACGGCGGCAAATGGCAAATCCGAGAAGTTGAAGTGTATGTCGGTCGTTTTAACTCCGATTTTACGGCGATCGAATCCTGGTGGCGAGTGACGAACAACGACCGGGCGGACTACTACCCGGATGTCTGGCTAAGCCCCTGACAAGATAAGCGGTATCTTATCCACTATGCCCTTTATAATATGAAATTATAAGCCAAATAACGAAACAGAATATCCTTGCTATTTTGACCGAGTTATGAATATTAAAACTGCTTTTCAACAAGACGAGCCGCCGGATGACAGGGGGTTGTTATGAATATCTTGGTTACAGGCAATATGGGTTACATAGGTCCTCCCGTTGTGAATCACTTAAGGGCAAACCACCGGGATGCGACGCTGATAGGCTATGACATGGGTTATTTTGCCAGTCAATTGACAAATGTGAATCTGCTT
>PNOO01000471.1 GCA_013824905.1 Syntrophus sp. (in: bacteria)
GGGCTTTTCATATCAGTTGTGTTCCCGGGTCTTGCGGAAGGCGATATCGGGCCACTCCTCCATGATGAAGCCGAGGCGCCATTCGCTCGCGGCAAGGTATGTGAGGTGGCCGTCGGCGTCGAGCGCCAGGTTCGCCTGGCACTTCTTCTCGAATTCGGCGAGGCGTTTCTTGTCGTCGCAGGCGATCCAGCGGGCCGCGGCGTATTCGATCGGTTCGTAGGAGGCGTCCACGCCGTATTCGGTCTTCAGGCGGGCCATCGTCACGTCGAACTGGAGAACGCCGACCGCGCCCAGGATGTAATCATTGCCCATCAGCGGCCGGAAGACCTGGACCGCCCCCTCTTCCGAGAGTTGGGCTAGCCCCTTCTGGAGCTGTTTGATCTTGAGCGAATTTTTGGTCCGGACCCGCCGGAAGTGCTCCGGGGCGAAGTTGGGGATCCCGGTGAACTGCAGGGGTTCCCCTTCGGTGAAGGTGTCGCCGATCTGGATCGTCCCGTGGTTGTGGATCCCGATGATGTCGCCGGGCCAGGCTTCTTCCACGTTCGTCCGGTCCTGGGCCATGAAGATCGTCGCGTTGGAAAGGACGATCTCCCTGCCGATCCGGTGGTGGAAGACCTTCATCCCCCGGGTGAACTTTCCCGAGCAGATCCGGAAAAAGGCGATCCGGTCCCGGTGCGCAAGGTCCATGTTCGCCTGGATCTTGAAGACGAACCCGGAGAAGGCCGGCTCCAGCGGCGAGACCATCCGGGCGGTCGCGGCCCGCGGGCCGGGCGACGGGGCCATCTCCACAAAGGCCTCCAGGAGCTCCCGGACGCCGAAGTTGTTGATGGCGCTCCCGAAAAATACGGGAGTCTGGTTGCCCTTCAGGTACTCCTCGTGGGAGAAGGGACTCGCCGCACCCTCGATCAGGGCGATCTCCTCCCGTAGCTGTTCCGCCTGGCTTCCCAAAAGCTCGTCCAGCCGCGGATCCAAAAGATCGGTGATCGTGATTCCTTTCTCCTTTCGGCTATCCTTGCCCGGCGTGAAGAGGTGGAGCGACTTCCGGTAGAGGTTGTAGACCCCTTTGAAGTCCTTCCCCATGCCGATCGGCCAGGAGAGGGGTGCGCACTCGATCTGGAGCTTGTCCTCGATGTTGGCCAGGACCTCCATCGGGTTCAGCCCGTCCC
>PNOO01000472.1 GCA_013824905.1 Syntrophus sp. (in: bacteria)
GGGCGGATCCTGCTTGACGGGATCGATATCCGAAAGCTCCGGCAGGACTCGCTGCTTTCCCAGATAGGGATCGTACCGCAGGAAACGGTCCTTTTCTCTGGAACGGTAGGGGACAACATCCGCTACGGAGCCCCCGACGCGAACGACGAGGAGGTTGTCGCAGCGGCCAAAGCAGTCCAGGCCCACTCATTCATCACAGCGCTCTCCAAAGGATATGACACCCACATCGAAGAGCGGGGGACGAACCTCTCCGGCGGTCAGAAGCAGCGGATCGCCATCGCCCGGGCGCTTATGACCCGTCCAAAGATCCTGATCCTCGACGACAGCACCAGTGCTGTGGATGGTGAAACGGAAACCAGGATACAGGACGCGGTGGAGACGCAAATGCATACCCACACGACACTTGTCGTCGCGCAGAGGATCAGCACCGTTCTGAAAGCGGACAAGATTGTCGTACTCGACAAGGGCCGCATCGTGGCGGAGGGAACGCATGGGAAGCTGATGGAGTCAAGTCCGATCTACAGAGAGATTTTCGAATCCCAACTGGGGAATGATCTTCCCCCGGAAGAACCGGCAAACGGCGGCGCAAGGAGGAGCGAACCTTGAGAATTCCGACTCGCCGCTATACGGCCCGTCTCCGCTCCGGCCCTCAACCGATCGGACAGGGGGTAGGGGAAAAAATCGAAAAGGCACGTAACCCCCGCCACGCGCTGAAGCGTCTCTTGCCCTACCTGATTCCCTTCAACGTGCTGTTGATCATCGTCTGCGGATTGGTGGTGGTCACCACCGTTCTGGGGCTTGTCGGCCCGTACCTGATGGGGCTGGCCATCGACCGGTTCATCGCCGTGAAGGAGCTGACCGGCCTGGCGAAGATCTCACTCTGGATGCTCCTCATCTACCTGTTGAGCAATCTATCCCAGGCCGTCTCGGCGTGGCTGATGGCCGACGTTTCCCAGCGCGCCCTGAAACGGCTGCGCGGGGACCTTTTCTCTCATCTGCAGACCCTGCCCATCCGCTTTTTCGACAGCAATCAGGCGGGCGAACTGATGAGCCGCCTAACCAACGACATAGAGGCCGTAAACCAAGCGGTATCACAGAACGTCACCTCGCTGCTGGCGAGCGTCCTTACCCTGATCGGAATACTGATCGCCATGTTCCTTCT
>PNOO01000473.1 GCA_013824905.1 Syntrophus sp. (in: bacteria)
TCGGCGGTCAGGCGATCCCATGCCGCATAAAGCGGTTCAAGTTCCCGGGCAAGATCGTTCAACTCGTTGTTCAGCTGTTTGATTTTATGCGTTTCTCTATGAATTTCCGGTGCGCAAAGCTCTCTTTCATTTGCGGTCTTCTTTTCTTCCAGCCGGGCGATGCGGTCCTCCAGCGCTGCCAGCTCGCTTCTCAGATCACGCATGATCCGCGAAAGCCGGTTGCGCTCCTGGGCTTCGAGCCGTTTCTCCTCTTTTGTCTTAAATGATTTTCTGGTTGACGGGAGGTCCACGATGCCGGCTGAGGGGTCGCTTTCTGCATCAAGGACATTTACGCCCCCCGCATCGGCTTGGGCTGTTTCACTGCGTTTCTGGATAAAATAAGAATAGTTTCCGAGATATTCATGGCGTCGGCCGTCCCGGATCTCGATCACGCGGTTGACCAGACGGTCCAGAAAAAAACGGTCATGGGAGACGATGACGACCGTGCCCGTATAGTTCATCAGGGCGCTCTGGAAAATTTCCTTTGTTTTCAGGTCCAGGTGGTTCGTCGGTTCATCGAGGATCAGCAGATTGGAATCCTGCAGCAGGATTTTAAGCAGCGCCAGCCGGGACTTTTCTCCGCCCGAGAGAACGGAAATTTCCTTGTGCACATCATCCCCGGAAAACAGAAAAGCGCCCAGCAGATTCCGCCTTTCCTGGTCGTTGCTGCGCGTTCCCGTCAAGCGCACCTCGTCCCAGACGCTGCGCCGGTAATCCAGATTCTGCGCGCTTTCCTGGGAAAAGAAGGCCATGCTGACATTGAGACCATACTGGATCTGCCCGGAAGAAGGCTCTTCCGTTCCGCTTAGAATCCGGGCCAGCGTGGATTTACCAGCCCCGTTGACCCCGACCAGCGCGATTTTCTCGCCGCGCTGGATCGTCAGATCGATCTGACTGAAAACGGTCAGGCCTCCGTATTGTTTGGAAAGCTGCCGCACGGCGACCACGTCCCGGCCGCTCTTAGGGGCTTCCGGGAACCGGATGTGAACCTGCTTCCCCCCTTTTTCCATCTCGACGATCTCGAAGCGTTCCAGCATCTTGAGGCGGCTCTGCACCTGCTTCGCCTTGGTTGCCTTGAAACGGAACCGCTCGATGAATTCCTGCGTCTTTTTGATTTCCG
>PNOO01000474.1 GCA_013824905.1 Syntrophus sp. (in: bacteria)
AATAAGGACGTTGAACGCTACAGAAGCGTGATTCAGCGTCTCGGTCTCAGGAAATAACCTGAGTACAGGATGCGCGGCGTCGATCAGGAGTAGGAAGTAAGGAGTATGAAGCAGGCTTTTATGTCTGCTCCCTACTCCCTACTGCCTACTCCGTTCATGCCCGTATCGTCAATAAAAAATAGAGAGGCAATCATGAGTAAACTATTCAGTACGGATTTTGCGGGAAGAACGATCTCCCTCAAGACGGATTATGTCGCAGGGCAGGCGGACGGCGCAGTCCTGGCGACATACGGAGATACGGTGGTCCTGGTGACCGCCGTTTCATTAAAGGCAATACGGGAGGGGGTCGATTTTCTGCCCCTTACCGTGGATTATCAGGAAATGACCTTTGCCGCCGGGAAGATCCCCGGCGGCTTCTTCAAGAGGGAAGGACGTCTCAACGAAAAAGAGATCCTGACCTCACGGATCATCGACCGATCCGTACGCCCCCTGTTTCCGAAGAACTATTTCCACGAAACCCAGCTCATGGCGTCGGTCCTTTCTGTAGACAACGAAAACGACTCCGATGTGGCAGCAATGCTGGCTGCGTCGGCAGCGCTTGAGATCTCGGACATCCCTTTCAAGGGACCGATTGCCGGGGTCCGGGTCGGTCGCGTGGACGGCGCCTTTGTCTGCAATCCCTCGATGGCGCTTCAGGAAACAAGCGATCTCAATCTCTTTTTGGTGGGACGGAAGATCGTTCCCGGTACGGAAGGGAGGGCCTACGACGTCAATCTCGTCATGATGGAAGGCGGATCGAATGAGGTCACCGAGGAGGTGATCGTCGAGGCGATCGCCTTCGGCCTTGAGGCGATGCGGCCGGTGATCGATCTCCAGGACAGGATGCGTCAGGAGACGGGCAAGGTCAAGCGGGCCGTGGCGATTCCAGTCGTTGATGAGGCCCTTGTCGCGAAGGTGTCGGAGCTGGTCCTGACAGGGCTCAAAGAGGGTTATGGCATGGCGCGCAAGATGGAGCGGTATGCGCATCTCGATCAGGTTCGGAAAAACGCCGTCCAGACGCTCACAGCCGAAAACCCTTCTCTCAAGCCCAAGGCGCTCCAGATCATCGAGTCTTTGGAAAGGCGCATCCTTCGGGAGATGATCCTGCGCG
>PNOO01000475.1 GCA_013824905.1 Syntrophus sp. (in: bacteria)
CAGGATTTCGGGGGCCTTGCATCCGGGCATTTTTGAACAGCCTTCAAATAGGCATGGTATAATCAACGTATGAACAAGGATAGACCTGTAATTCTTGGATATGACCTTGTATCGCCCCTGGGAACGGATCTGGAAGCGCAGTGGAACCGGGCCGCCGCGGGTGAAAGCGGTATCGGCGAACTGACCCGTTTCCCTCTCAAGGAAGGGTTTCCCGTCCGGATCGCCGGACAGGTGGCGGAGATCGACATCGCCCCCTTTCCGTTTCTCAAACCCCGCGAAATGGCCCACTGGACCTCCCCTATCTTCCCCTATGCCCTTCTCGTCGTCCACCGTGCCCTGAAGATGGCCGGCCTGGAAATCACGCCGGAGATGGCCCCCCGGGTGGCCGTCACCTTCAGTTCCGCGATCGGCGGGCTGGACGCGCTGATCGAAGCGGACCGGACCCTGGTCGCTGAGGGAAAACTTCCTCAACCCTTCATGAATCCCAATTCCTGCATCAACATGGCGGGGGGGAAGGTCGCCATCTTCACGGGGGCGACCGGTCCCATTGTCTCCGGCGTCACCGCCTGCGCCACGGGGAGCAGCTCCCTGATCCTCGGGGCGATGTTCATCGCCCAGGGAATGGCCGATGTGGCCATCTGCGGCGCGGTGGATTTTCCCCTGATCGAAACGATCCTGGCCGGATTTGCGACGATGAACGGGGCGTACCGCCCCAAGGAGGGGGAAACGCCCCTGCCGCCGGCCGAGGCGAGCTGCCCCTTTTCCCTCTCCCGGAGGGGATTCGTCGTTTCGGAGGGGGCCGGCTGCATCGTGATCGCCTCCCGTGCGTTCGCCGCCGCCCACGGACTGCACTTTGAGACGGAACTGGCCGGTTGGGCGATGACCGCCGACGCCTGTCATGCCGTGGCCCCTAATCCCGCCACGGTTGCCCGCTGCATGGCCGAGAGCATCCGGCATGCCGGCATTTCTCCCGCGGATATCGCTGCGGTCAACGCCCATGCCGCATCGACGAAGGTCGGCGATCAGGTCGAGGCCGCCACATTGAGGGAGGTGTTTGCGGGCCGGATACCCCCCGTGACGGCCAACAAGTCGCAGTTGGGGCATGCGATGGGGGCCACCAGCGCGATCGAGTCCATCCTGGCGATGGAA
>PNOO01000476.1 GCA_013824905.1 Syntrophus sp. (in: bacteria)
CCGAGCATGAATAAGGCGTCGGCCTCGCTGACGGGAATCCCCCGGACGACCTTTTCGGCAATCAGACGCAGGTCTTTGTTCGTTATCTTGTCGATGATGCCGTCTTTCATTACAGGCGTTTAGGCACTGGAGCCAATTATCCTTTGCGGGCAGGAGTCTAAATCGATAAAATATTACTTATTCACGGTGGAGTATATGAAGAAGGCTTGTGTGTCAATGGAATATTGACGTCAGAAAAAGTTTGACATTATCCCCCTATCGCTGATAGATAATCGCACAAATCGGTTTTCGCATACCGGAACACGGTGTGAATCCGTGGCGGTCCCGCCGCTGTAATCGGAGAGATTCTTCATAATGGCCAATGGCCGGCCACTGTCGGGGTAAACCCCGGCGGGAAGGCGGTGAAGAGCTGACGACCCGAGAGCCAGAAGACCTGCGACAACCGAGGCAATCCGGAATCTGATGGTAAAGGGTTCTGACGGACGACTGTCGTCCGTCAGAACCCTTTTTTATTAACGCCAAAAAGAGAGGAGGAAGAGCATGAAGGCAAAGAAAGAGAAAAAAGAGAAAAAAGAGGTGATCGCTTACCGCAAGGGGTGCGACGCCAAAGGAACCGGGCTTTCCCACTACATTCTGATGGACAGGAAAGCGAAATAATGACGTCAAAGAAAAACACCCGCGTTACCGACATGGCGGCCCCCTCGCGGGGCCGCTTCGTCAATACGGGCAACGGCCCCACCTTTCAGGCAATCGACATCGGTCACCGGGACTATGCAGCCGTGATCGACCCGGACACGGCCTTCTGGTCCCTGGTGGCCCGCAAGAAACTTGCCGATGTGATGCTCGATGGCGATCTGCCCAGGGCCTATGCCAAAAAGGCCGGGCAATTCTCCCGTGAGATGGATTCTCTGCGGTTCGGCCTCAAGCCCTCCGCGGTCTATTTCAACCCCACGGAACGGTGCAATATGAACTGCACTTACTGCTATATACCCGCGGAAATGCGCCGCGAGGGCAAGCATATGCCGGAGAAGAAATTGCTGAAGGCCCTGGAAATTCTCAAACAATACTTTCGGACGACCATGCCCAAGGGTGCGAAGCCGCAGATTATCTTCCACGGCGCCGAGCCCCTGCTCAACCGC
>PNOO01000477.1 GCA_013824905.1 Syntrophus sp. (in: bacteria)
CAACCCGCTTCCAGGTACTCTTCGAACCCCATCACCCGGTCGATCACACCGTCGGGGGTGATCTCCACGATTCGGTTCGCCACGGTGGATACGAGCTCGTGATCGCGGGAGGCCAGGAGCAGCACTTCCGGAAAGGCGATGAGCCCGTTGTTCAGGGCGGTGAGCGATTCGAGATCCAGATGGTTCGTCGGCTCGTCGAGGATGAGGGTGTTGGCGCCGGTCAGCATCATCCTGGAGAGCATGCAGCGGACCTGTTCTCCCCCGGAAAGGACGCTGGTCTTCTTCAGCGCCTCGTCTCCCGAGAAGAGCATCCTCCCGAGGAAACCCCTGGCGAAGCTCTCGCCGTCGCAGGGAGGGAACTGACAGAGCCAGTCGACCAGGTTCAGGTCGCCCCGGAAGTAAGCGCTGTTCTCCTTCGGGAAATAGGCGGGGGTAATCGTTGTGCCCCAGCGGAAACTGCCGCTGTCCGGCTTCATCTCCCCGGCCAGGATCTGGAAGAGGGTCGTCTTTGCCAGGCCGTCGCCGCCGACAAAGGCGATCTTGTCCCCCTTCCTCACGGTGAGGTTCAGGTGGTTCAATACGGATACCCCCTGGATCTCCTTGCCGAGGCCCGTGATCTCCAGGATGGTGTTCCCGCAGGGGCGCTCGGGTTTGAACTGGATGAATGGGTACTTCCGCGAGGAAACCGGCATATCCTCGATCGTCAGCTTCTCCAGGAGCTTTTTGCGGGACGTGGCCTGCTTCGATTTGGAGGCGTTGGCGCTGAACCGCTGGATGAAGGCCTTGAGGTCATCCGCTTTTTCGGTGGCCTTGCGGTTTTCATTCTGCTTCTGTTTCAGGACAAGCTGGCTCGCCTGGTACCAGAAGTCGTAGTTGCCCGCGTACACCCGGATCTTGCCGAAATCGATATCCGCGATATGGGTGCAGATCTGGTTCAGGAAGTGGCGGTCATGGGAGACGACGATGACGGTGTTCCGGAACCGGCAGAGGAAATCCTCCAGCCAGGCGATGGAGCGGAGGTCCAGGTGGTTTGTCGGCTCGTCGAGGAGGAGGACGTCCGGATTGCCGTAGAGGGCCCGGGCGAGAAGGACGCGCACCTTGTCCCCCCCGTCGAGTTCCTTCATCTTCTTT
>PNOO01000478.1 GCA_013824905.1 Syntrophus sp. (in: bacteria)
TGTTTCCATAATGGAGAAATGGAAAAAGGGATTGACCTCTGCAGAAAGGTCATCGCCTTCCGGGCAGATTACGCGGTTCCTTACGGGAATATCGGCTTTGCCTATCTGCAGATGGGCGAGATCGACCAGGCGGTCGAAATGCTTGAAAAGGCCGTTCAAAAGGATCCGACGTTCGTTCAGGCCTTGAGCGATCTGGGCAGCGCTTTCCTTCGGCAGGGCAAGATCGAAGAAAGCGTCACTCACAGCAAAAAGGCCATTGAAATCGCTCCGCGGTTCGCGGTTGCCCATAATAACCTGGCCGTCGCCTACCTTCAGATGGGAGATCCGGCCAAGGCGACGGAGCATTGCGAAAAGGCATTGGAGTATGGGTACGAGGTACATCCGGAGCTTCTGGAAGAATTAGCGGTATTACGAAAATAGTGTGGGTCATGCGTGACGAAAAGCAGAAGCGAGAAATAGACCTTATAAGGTTTTTAACCTGGGGGAAATGAACCGAATGGGAAAATTCCTACAGAATACTTAACGGGAGAGGAGGTTTTTTGATGGCAAAGCGTAAGACTCCGATGCTTGATGAATTGGAAAACGGAAAATGGCCGAGTTTTGTCTCCGATATAAAGCAGGAGGCCGAGTGGAGAAACAAGACCGACGTTGATTTACAGACACCGAAGGAGGTTTGTGACGATCTGCTCGACCTCCTGGAACTCTCTTTTAAGGACAGGGAATGCCACTGGAAACACGGCGGCGTCGCGGGTGTTTTCGGGTATGGCGGAGGCGTGATCGGCCGATACTGCGACCGGCCTGAAGAATTTCCGGCGATAAAGGATTTTCATACCCTCCGCGTGAATCAGCCCTCCAGTTACTTCTACAAGACCGATTTTCTGAGGCAACTGTGCGAGTTGTGGGAGAGGCGGGGCAGCGGACTCACCAACATGCATGGTTCGACCGGCGATATCATCCTGCTGGGAACGACCACGCCGCAGTTGGAAGAGATCTTCTGGGAACTCACCCATAACCTGCAACAGGATCTTGGCGGTTCAGGATCCAACCTCCGATCGCCGAACTGCTGTATCGGAAAGTCCCGCTGTGAGTTCGCCTGCTACGATACCCAGGAGGCTTGCCGCAACCTTACA
>PNOO01000479.1 GCA_013824905.1 Syntrophus sp. (in: bacteria)
CCGAGTCACTCTCTTCCCCCGCAAACGATTTGGTGACCAACTCTCCCTCCTGCCGAAGGAGAAGATCGACGCGCCGGTCCGCCTCGTCGAGTTTTTTTGCGCAGAGCCGGGAGAGCTTGATCCCCTCCTCAAAGGCCTTCAGGGATTCCTCCAGGGTCATCTCGCCCGCCTCCATCCGGCGGACGATCTCCTCCAGCTTTTCCAGCGCCTCTTCGAATTTCTCCTTGCTCATGCCGCCGCTCCTCGATTCTATTGAAAATGCATCAACTCATCCTCCTCCCTGTGCAAAAGGGGACAGGGGAGGGCTTTCATTGTCCTTTGGGCTGAGATACCGTCATGAACGCTTCATGAAGTATATCGGTTATTTTTGCATGCAGATTTCCTGAGGCGAGGCGGATGTCGACCTCCTGCCCGACGCTGTACTCTTCCGCATGACGGAGGATGACGCCGTCCGGAAGCCGCCGTGTGATGCTGTAGCCGCGGTTGAGGACCGCAAGCGGACTTAATGAATCCAGAAGCGCCGTCGCGGATCGCAGCCGGTTCTTCCCTTGTTCATTTTGTCGTTCCCTGGCCGCCCGGAGGGCCTTGCCAAGATTTTCCACATGCCGGAGCCGCTCGGCGATCCACGGCCGGGGATTTTGGTGCTCCAGGCGGACGGTCAGATTGACCCACTCCTGACGGCGGACCTCCCGCAGGTGGGCCAGCGTCATTCGCAGCCGATCGACATTGTCGTCGAGGGCGATCCGGATGTCGGCCAGACGCCGCTTCGGATCCTTAAGCCTTCCCGAGAGTTCCGCGACCCTTTCCCGGAGCCGTCCCGCTTCCCGCCGCCGAGAGCGGGTCAGCCGAAGACGGAGCGTCTCCAAAGTCTCCATGAGCTCCGAGCGCGACGGCACGGCCAGTTCCGCCGCCGCCGAGGGGGTTGCCGCCCGAAGATCCGCGGTGAAATCGGCGATGGTGAAGTCCGTCTCATGGCCGATGGCCGAGATGATGGGGATCCGCGAGCGGGCAATCGCCCGGGCGACCTCCTCGTCGTTGAAGGGGGCCAGATCCTCCAGCGAACCGCCGCCCCGCGCCAGGATAATCACGTCGATCCCTTCGGCGACCTGGAGAGCTCCCAGGGCCCGAA
>PNOO01000480.1 GCA_013824905.1 Syntrophus sp. (in: bacteria)
TCGTGGAAAGCCTGAAGCGACAATATTAGGCGCCCACTTTTGACATGGTTCAAAAAGGTGGTTAACACGGCATAGGCGGGGTTTTTTTAATTTATTGCCAATTGCCTATCCCACCATACGACTCCCCAAGGTCTTCCCGAATCGATTCGTCATACAATTGGATTTCATTAGAGAAAATTCAAGGAGGTGAAAACTTTGTTATATAACGGTATGTTGATACTGGCCATATTGGTGGGGCTATCCGTCGGTGTGGCGGTAGGGTACGTTGTCAAACAGATGCTTTCCCGAAAGAAAGTCGAGTCCCGTGAGAATCTTTCGGTGAGAATTATCGATGAGGCCAAGAAGGAGGCGGAAACCATCAAGAAGGAGGCTATCCTTCAGGCGAAGGAAAACCTGCTCAAAGTCAAGACCGACTTCGAAAAGGATACCCGGGACAGGAAGGTTGAACTCGATGCCCTGGAGCGAAGACTCCGGTCGAAGGAGGAGAATATCGAACGGAGGACCGATCTCCTCTCTCAGAAGGAATCCGCTATCGAAAACCGGGAAAAGGCAATCCTGGAAAAGGAATCCCGGCTCAATGAAAAGCATGAGCGGGTCAACCGGATGCTGGAAGAGCAACAGTTGAAACTGGAACAAATCGCCGGCATCACATCGGAGGAGGCAAAGAACTTCCTCATCCAGTCGATGGAAGCGGCAGCGAAACGGGACGCTGCCCTGATGATCCGGAAAATCGAGGAGGAAGCAAGAAGAACGGCCGACAAGACGTCGCGGGAGATCATTGCCTACGCGATACAGAGATATGCGGGTGATTATGTGGCCGAAAATACCGTATCGGTGGTCAACCTTCCCAATGATGAAATGAAGGGGAGGATCATCGGCCGGGAGGGAAGAAACATCCGGGCCATCGAGGCGGCGACAGGGATCGATCTGATCGTCGATGACACACCCGAGGCGGTCGTGCTCTCCAGCTTCGATCCTGTACGGCGCGAGGTGGCCAGACTCTCTCTGGAGAGGCTCATTTCCGACGGCAGGATCCATCCTGGTCGAATCGAGGAGATTGTCAAGAAGGTACGGTCGGAGGTGGAGACCATCATCAAGGAAACGGGAGAGCGGATCTCCTTCGATGTC
>PNOO01000481.1 GCA_013824905.1 Syntrophus sp. (in: bacteria)
GCTCCAGATGGGTATCGCATACCTGAACGAGGAGATGGGGATGCCGATCCGGTTCTGTACCGGCGAGGGAGGCTGTCCGCCCCGGCTGCTCCGGTCGCGGTTCCTCAAGTACATCATCCTCCAGATCGCCAGCGGCTATTTCGGGTGGGATGAGATCATCCACGCCCTCCCCGAGATGAAGGAGGACCCCTGTGCCATCGAGATCAAGTACGGCCAGGGGGCCAAGCCCGGCGACGGCGGTCTTCTGATGTGGTACAAGGTCAACAAGCTAATTGCCTCGATCCGCGGCGTCCCCTCGGGAGTCAGCCTCCCCAGTCCGCCCACGCATCAGACGAAGTATTCCATCGAGGAGGCGGTCGCCAAGATGATCCAGTCCATGTCGATGGCCTGGGGTTTCCGCGTGCCGGTCTATCCGAAGATCTCGGCGACTTCGACGTCGCTCGCGGTCCTCAATAACCTGACGCGGAATCCCTACGCGTCCGCCCTGGCGATGGACGGCGAGGACGGGGGGACGGGGGCGGCCTACAACATCTCCATGGATCACATGGGGCACCCTATAGCCAGCATTGTCCGTGACGCCTATCTCAACCTGGTGAAGATCGGAAAGCAGAACGAAATCCCGATCTTCGCCGGCGGCGGCGTGGGAAAGAACGGCAATCTCGCGGCCAATGCGGCGGCCCTGATCATGCTGGGGGCAAGCGGGATCCAGGCGGGCAAGTACATCATGCAGGCCACGGCCGGATGCCTCGGCTCCGAAACGGACCGCTGCAATATCTGCAACATAGGGCTCTGCCCGAAGGGGATCACCTCCCAGGACCCCCGGCTGTACCGGCGCCTCGACCCGGAAAAGGTGGCAGAGCGCCTCGTTGATACGGTTTTGAGTTTCGACACGGAACTGAAAAAAATCGTGGCGCCTCTGGGCCGCTCCACTTCGCTCCCGATCGGGATGTCCGACGCGATCGGGATCGCGGACAAGAATGCGGCGGAACGCCTCGGCATTCGTTATGTAGTGTAACCGGCTTCGCAAAAAGCCTCGGAGACAAGGCGCACGAGTTCGCGAGAAGTGAGGCGTACTTTGTCGTACGCCGCAACGACGAGGAACGAAGTGCAACGCAGTATGCGGGC
>PNOO01000482.1 GCA_013824905.1 Syntrophus sp. (in: bacteria)
AATTTATAAATGGGGAGGAACAGTTCCTCAATTTTATTGGAGGTGGACAATGAAGACAGGGCGTATTCTCATCGTGGACGACGAGGAATCCATCCGTTCCACATTAGGCGATTATTTCAGCAGCATCGGTTATGACGTCGTTACGGCCCAGAACGGGGAAGAGGCACTGAAGAAGTTCTCTCCCAGGGCCTTCGACTGCATCATCTCCGATCTTTTCATGCCCGAAATCAACGGCATGGAGCTGCTCAAGAGGGTCAGGCTCATGGATGGCGACGTCTTTTTCCTCATGATCACGGCTTACCCGATGATCGACAGCGCCATCAATGCCATGAAGGAAGGGGCGTATGACTACATCACGAAGCCCTTTCACATGGAAGACATCAAGATGAAGGTCGAGCGGGCCCTCAGCGTCAAGAAGACCGAGGCCTCCCTCAAAAAGGTCCGGGGACTTTTCCTGAGCCTGATCATCCTGATTCCGGTCGTGGCCGGCCTGGTCATCCTTCTGCTCTTAAAATAGGGACAGATACCTATTTTCTATCGATACCTTGTCACGTGCCTTCTCGGTTGTAAACTGATGCCACAGCCACGAGGTCGCTCCCCGAAATCTGAAAAATAGGTTTCTGTCCCTATTTTTCTATTTTCTATTATGAAAGTGGGTTTATCCTAAAATGGATTTTCCCCATTGACCCCGGAAGGGATTTCCTGTATATATCTGCGGAAAGGGGGTTGTCTTATGAAGAATATCTTAAAAGTAGATGATTCATTTAAGGAAATCGGAATGAGGACCATCGATGAACGTAACCGCCTCACCGTCGGCGAAATCCTCAAAGGCTATAAAAGGATCCGTCTCTATAGGAATGACAGCGGCGAAATCCTGCTGCAGCCGATCGCCGAGATCCCCGCTTCGGAACTCTGGCTTTTCAAAAACCCGGAGGCAATAAACGATGTCCGGGAGGGTTTGCGGGATGCCTCGCAAGGGAAGGTCTCTCGATTGCATCCCGAAGAACTGAAGGAGCCCTGATTGTTTGAGATTATCCTGACGGAGCGGGCAAGGAAGCACTGGGATCGCCTGAAGGCAGACACGGGACTTGAGAAGCGGCTTCGGGCTGTGCGCAAGACTCT
>PNOO01000483.1 GCA_013824905.1 Syntrophus sp. (in: bacteria)
TAAGATCGACTTCCGCACCACCGGCTGCCATGGCTTCTGCGAGCGGGGCCCGATGGTCGTGATCTCCCCGGAGAAGATCTTCTACCAGCGGGTGGGACTTGCAGACGCCGGTGAGATCATCGACAAGACCGTCCTGAAGGGGGAGGTCATCGACCGGCTGCTCTACGTCGATCCCGCCACGGGCGAAAAGGTGGTACACGAGGAGGACGTCCCCTTCTACAAGAAGCAGACCCGCCTGGTCTTCGGGCAGAACAGCAAGGTCGATCCGGAGAGCTTGGATGACTACCTGGCCATCGGCGGCTACAGCGCTTTGGGGAAGGCCCTGACCGGCATGAAGCCGGAGGAGATCATCCAGGAGGTGATCAAGGCAAACCTTCGGGGACGCGGCGGCGGGGGATTTCCTGCCGGCTGGAAATGGGATGAGACGCGCAAGGCGGAGGGCGAGCCCAAGTACATCATCTGCAATGCCGACGAGGGCGATCCCGGCGCCTATATGGATCGGAGCCTCCTGGAGGGGAATCCCCACCTGGTCCTCGAAGGAATGATCATCGGCGCCTTCGCGATCGGTTCAAGCGATGGCTACATCTATGCCCGGAACGAATACCCGCTTGCGATAAAGAACATCACCCTGGCGATCAAGCAGGCGCGTGCGGCGGGTCTCCTGGGTGAGAACATCCTAGGGTCGGGCTTCTCCTTCGACCTGAAGATCAACCGGGGCGGCGGCGCCTTCGTCTGCGGCGAGTCCTCGGCCCTCTTCGCCTCCCTGGAAGGGCGGGCCGGAGAGCCCCGCGCGAAGTACATCCATGCGACGCACAAGGGGCTCTACGACAAGCCCACGAACCTCAATAACGTCGAGACCTGGGCGAACGTCCCGTTCATCATCAACCGGGGCGCCGACTGGTATGCGAGCATCGGCACCGAGGGGAGCAAGGGGACGAAGATCTTCTCCCTGGTCGGCAAGATCAACAACACGGGTCTCGTCGAAGTTCCCATGGGAACGACCCTCCGGGAGATCGTCTTCGAGATCGGCGGCGGGATTCCCGAGGGGCGAAAATTCAAGGCGATCCAGACAGGGGGTCCTTCGGGCGGCTGCATCCCTGAGAAGTATCTCGATATGCGC
>PNOO01000484.1 GCA_013824905.1 Syntrophus sp. (in: bacteria)
CACCGGCCAGGGGAAGATCCTCGCCTCGAACTCCTTCAAATACACGGAGATCTTCCTGATCATCGGGGCCTGCTACCTGGCGATGACATCGGTCGCAAGCGTCGCTTTGAGCCGCTTGGAGGACCGCCTCCGGCTTCCCGGCTTCGAACATCACCGGATCTAGTTTCAAGGACCGATCACACTTAATCTCCTTCCTGAATTAGTGGCATGAAAACCATTTTAATATCACTGTTTATAAACCGTCGGTGGAGAGGTAGGAAGATGGCTGGGGAAAAAGAAAAAAATAAAGCCAAAAGATGCCCTTTATGCGGTGGGAAAATGCATGATGGTATCACTACGTTGTCGTTTTTAATGGGAGAAAAAGTTGCCATCATCAAAAATGTGCCTGCTGAAATCTGCTCGGACTGCGGTGAGGCATACATGAAAAGTCATGTCACTGGCAAGGTTGAAGAGCTCCTCGACCGCATTGAAGAGCTGCACTCCGAAGTGTCAATCATTTATTACGAGGCTGCATAGGGCGCAGGGCAAGAAATTTCTGCTGGCTATCTGTATGTATTGCTATCGGGGAGAGGTCTTCCTTCCAATTCCGTAGTCAAGACATGAAGAAAATATCTGATATTCCCAAGCGCGAACGCCCCCGCGAGAAACTCCTGGAAAGAGGTGCAGCGGCTTTATCGGATCTGGAATTGATGGCCGTGTTGGTCGGGAAAGGAACAACGGGGCGCGATGTCATGTCCGTAGCCGAACGCATTCTGGTGTAGGCAAATCGCCGGGGAGCGGCTGAGGATTCCGGTCGATCAAGGGGTCCCGAAATAGGAGAACGCTTCAGGATGCTTTTTTGGGATGAATGGGTCAAGTTCATCCTCTCCTGACAGAATTTTGTTGACATGATGAGCAATCCTTCGTATCTTCCCCCGATCAAAACAAGATTTAGTTCGATCGGCAAATGTTTGCCAATCACCCTAACGGATAGAGCAACGGCGTACCCCGGCGGGGTTTTGGCCGATCTCACAAACAAGAAGGAAACTCTTATGCCTCGAAGAAATGACATCAAGAAAGTGCTGATCATCGGCTCTGGTCCCATCATCATCGGTCAGGCCTGCGAATTCGATTAT
>PNOO01000485.1 GCA_013824905.1 Syntrophus sp. (in: bacteria)
GGGTAAGGATTGTCCGGGAGATCCTCGGCATGTGGGTCAATATCTTTGTGAGCGCGCCCATCTCCGCCCTGGTGCCCATCCTGATGGGGATCCTCGGCATCGGAGAGGCAACGGTCGTGGCGACGGTGTTTCTTTTTGCGGTTTTCATCATCATCCTCGATACCCAGGTGGGGATCAGCATGGCGGACCGATCTCTGATCGAGATGGGGAAGTCCCTGGGTGCGAGCCGATACCAGATGTTCACCAAGATCCTTGTCCTGAGCGCCTTGCCCGAAATCCTGGCCGGGATCCGCCTGGGGGTGATCCGCGGCGTCAAGGGGGTGGTGATCGGCCAACTGCTGATCTCCATCATCGGGGTGGGCGAGCTGTTCGAGTTCTATTCGATGCACTTTATGATGGAGGAATTCTGGTCCCTTGTGATCGTGGTCTTTACCTTTGCATTCGTCATGTCCGAAGGGATTGCTCTCTTTGAGCGCCGGGTGGAGTACTACGCTGGCAACCGGTAGTAGTTTCAGCCTTGATGTGGAGAAATGACGGCTTCGTAAAAAGCCCGGATGCGGCGTTGCGCTTCATCCCTCCCCCGCTTTCACGGGGGCAGGCTTATTGCGGCGTACGACATAGTACGCCTCACTCCTCTGGTTTCGCGCGCCTTGCCTGCGGCCTTTTTACGAAGCCGTCTCCAGTTTAAGGGATTTTTGTTACTTTTTACGAGAACATCAGAAAAGAGAGGAGGGACTATGGATTTTGGAATTGCCGGAAGAAAAGCTATTATCGGGGGTGCGAGCGCCGGTCTGGGTAAGGCGTGCGCGATGTCGCTGGCCCGCGAGGGGGTGGACGTAACGATCGTCGCCCGTACGCTCGCCAACATCGAGGCCGCAGCCGAGGAAATCCGCGCCGCCACCGGCGCCAACGTGACGCCCGTCGCGGTCGACATCAACACCGACGAGGGGCGGGCCGAGGTGCTGAGGGCCTGTCCGGCGCCCGATATCGTGGTGAACAACTCGGGCGGACCGCCCAGCGGCAACTTCCGCGACTGGGATCGCGCCGCCTGGATCGCGGCGCTCAACGGCAACATGCTGGGGGCCATATTCATGATCAAAGAC
>PNOO01000486.1 GCA_013824905.1 Syntrophus sp. (in: bacteria)
CGCTTACGGCCAGGACGACGGAACGCAGCAGCTCATCCCCAACGGCCCGATCATTGAGATCGCCGGCAACCTACCGAAGTATCTTGCAAAATAAACACGGTAAAATGCACCCTTCCGCCTGAAGAGAATAAAGACAGGGCTTTTCCCTGGAATCTGTGCTAATGAATCATCGGGTACTCAAGATGAGCCCGGAACATCCACACCACACGAGGAATGTCATGACCCTCCGAGCGAAACGCGTCGCCTCAGGAGAGATCCCCCGACACATCCGGCAAGTCCGCCGCCGGCTCTGGATCGCGGTCGTTCTTTTGCTCCCCCTGCTCGGCTCGGCTCAGTCGGCCGCCGCCGATTGGAAACCGCTGGCCGAACGTCTGACGGCCGACGGCTTCAATCGGGAGGCGATGGAGTCCCTTTTTGCCCATCCGGAATGCCTTTTCGAACCGGACGCGATGGCCGGAAAATTGCGGGCCTTGCTCCGGAGCAGATCGGCCGAAGGGGATTCCTTGGCGGCAACATTGCGGAAGGCTTTCCGAAGGGATTACCTCAATCCTTGGGCCATTGCCCGTGCGAACTCGTATCTTATAGAAAATAAAGCTGTTTTTGATGAGATCGCCGTTCGGTACGGCGTCCCCAAAGAGATCGTTGTCTCGATCCTCCTCATAGAAACCCATCTCGGCAGAAACACCGGTCACCGGCACGTCTTCAACCGCCTGGCCAGCATGGCACGCGCCAACGATCTGGAAATGGTCCGCCCTTACCTGGACGCCGGCCTTCTCGCCCCGGAGAATGAGGAATTTGCCCGCCGCCGCTGTCGGGAAAAGGCCGACTGGGCTTACGGTGAACTCAAGGCACTGCTCCACTACTCTGCACACAACGGCATCGATCCGCTCAGCATCCGGGGATCGATCTATGGGGCGATCGGCCTGTGTCAGTTCATGCCGTCCAACGTCTTTCTCTATGGTGTGGACGCCGATGGCGACGGCCGCATCGATCCCTTTGCCAAGACGGACGCCCTCCACAGCATCGCCAATTACCTCCGTGGACACGGTTGGCGGGAGGGGATGGACCGGGACGGCCAGCACCGCATCATCTTTGCATACAA
>PNOO01000487.1 GCA_013824905.1 Syntrophus sp. (in: bacteria)
CGACTTCGAACGCGTGGAAGAACTGCGCCAGGCTCTGCTCGCCTCAAGATTCAGCGAAGTGGAATCGGCCTACGACCCCAAAGAACCTGAAAGCAACGGCGGCGGCAGCGGCGGTTACGACGGCTACCCCTACCCCGGTTCCTACCCCGGAATGCCCGGCATGCCAGGTCACCCGCATTTTCCGATGCAGCCTTCGCAGCCGATGCCGTTCTCGGTAAGCGCCGACCGTGACGGCGATGCGCGCGGCATCCTCAAAGACAAGGTATTCGCCACCGTCAACAAGGGCGTTTCCCTGATCAATTATATGGGCCACGGTTCAACAACCGCCTGGTCAACCACCAGTTTCAACAATGCCGACTGCGCAAAACTCGCCAATGGCCTGAAACTGCCGGTAATCGTCAGCGTCGCCTGTGTCAACGGCAACTTCGTCGGCAAGGACTGCTTCTGTGAAGCCTGGATGAACAGCGGCGACATCGAGAACCCGCGCGGAGCAGTCGCTATCTTTGGCTCGACAACCAATCAGTCATGGGTTCCCCCGGTCAAAGTGCAGGCAGCGATCGTTTCAGACTTCATCGTCAACGATTCATATCTCACCGTCGGGGGCCTGATGACCAACGGCATCATCAAGGGTCTCGAAGCCTACGGCATCGAAGCCAAAGGCGAAGGCGTCAAGATGGTCGAGCAGTGGCACATCTTCGGCGACGGCACCACCATGATGAGAACCCGCAAACCCGCAAAAATCACCCTCGACCTCAGCACCGAGTCGATTGCCGGCGAAAGCCAGGCGATTGTAAAAGTCACCGACGACAAGGGCAATCCGGTCGAAAACGCTCGCGTTACCTGCTACACAAAAGACCTCAACCTCGTTTCAACCGTTAATTCAAACAAAGAGGGCGTTGCCAGAGTAAACATCGGCATCGAAAAAGGCGGCGATGCCTTCATTACCGTATTTGGCGCCGATCTTGTCCCGGTCGTCGATCACAAGGTCAAATTCTAAGCCCCGATCGACCATCTCACAGTTCGTTTATCAGATCCTCCGGCAGCGCTGCCGGGGGATCTTTCCATCTGTGGTGGCGGTATTGTGATTTGACCATGTTTATGC
>PNOO01000488.1 GCA_013824905.1 Syntrophus sp. (in: bacteria)
GCCCGATCCGGCCTGTAACCCGTACCTGGCCTTTGCCGTCATGCTGGCCGCCGGGCTGAAGGGGGTCGAAAAGGCCTATCCGCTGCCCGAGCCGATTGAAGAGGACATCTTCGAGATGGACGAAAAGGCCCGCGAGAAGGCGGGGATCACCTCACTGCCGGGAAGTCTCTACGAAGCCCTGGTCGTCGTACAGGGGAGCAAGCTCGTCCGCGACACGCTTGGGGATCACATCTTCGACAAGTTCGTGGAGAACAAGAAGGTGGAGTGGGATCGTTTCCGCACCCATGTGAGCCAGTACGAGATCGACCGTTACCTGCCGATGCTGTAATCTGCAAGGCGGCGTAGTAAAATAGGGAAGGGAGTTGTTTCGGATTTTCCTTTACGAAGGGGGAAGTTTCTGATAACTCCCTTTCCTTTTATCGGACAAAGGTGGTATTCTGATCCGGCGAGGGGCGGGTTTAGCCGCCGGACCATCATCGAGGAGCAGCCATGCTGGGGAAGGAAAAGCGACAAGCACTTTTGGTCCTGGAGGATGGGACTGTTTACCGGGGAAAGGCCTTTGCGGGGCAGGGGGAGGTTTTGGGAGAGGTCGTCTTCAACACGGGGATGACCGGCTATCAGGAGGTCCTGACCGATCCTTCCTACAAGGGACAGATCGTCACGATGACCTACCCGCTCATCGGCAACACCGGGATCAACCCGGAGGACATGGAGTCGGACGCCATCCATCTCGAGGGATTCATCGTCCGGGAATACCAGGACTATGCGAGCAACTGGCGTTCCCGACAAGACCTGAAGTCGTTCCTCGAATCGCACGGCAAACTCGGCGTGGAGGGGATAGACACCCGTGCCCTGACCCGGCGCATCCGGATCACCGGGGCGATGCGGGGCGTCCTTTCCACAGAGACGGCGGACGTCGAGACGCTCCTTCATCGCGTCCGCGCCTACCCGGGCCTGGTCGGCCGCGATCTCGTCAAGGAAGTCTCCTGCCGGGCGCCCTACCAGTGGGAGGGCGGGACACAGTGTGAATGGGGTCGTAAAATTCAAGACCCAAGACCTGACCCCATCGTCAGGCGGCGGGTGGTGGTCCTCGACTGT
>PNOO01000489.1 GCA_013824905.1 Syntrophus sp. (in: bacteria)
AGTTTTCGGGAAAACTTCTCCTCCATCGACTGGTCGCTCATGAAGGTGATATGGCCGATCATCCGGGCCACCGCAAGCCCCCTCTCCGGCTGGCCGGTCTCGTAGTAATTCCCGTCCCGCCAGGCCGGATCGGCCATGATGGACTGCCGGCCCACCTCATTGAAGGCGATCTGCTGCGGCGAATGCTTCAGCGCGGTGGCAATGGGGATGGCGGACCGGACCCGCTCCGGATAAGAGGCCACCCACTGGAGGGCCTGCATCCCCCCCATCGAACCGCCTGCCACGCAGAGCAGGCGCTCGATCCCTAAAAAATCGATCAGATGCCGTTGGGCATGGACCATGTCGGTGATCGTGACAAAGGGAAATTCCAGGGCATAGGTTTTTCCCGTTCGCGGATCGACGGAGGAAGGTCCCGTACTCCCCTTACACCCTCCTATCACATTCGAACAGATCACGAAATACCGGTCCGTATCAAAAGGTTTCCCCGGTCCGATCATTGCATCCCACCAGCCGGGGGTCTCTTCTTCCCGGTGAAATCCGGCGGCGTGGGCGTCTCCGGAAAGTGCGTGCAGAACGAGGATCGCATTGGATTTCTCCCTGTCCAGACGGCCGTAGGTTTCATAGGCCAGCGTCACAGGTCCCAGGGTTTCTCCGCTTTCCAGCTTCAGCGTCCCGGGCGGCTCGGCAAATGTGAAATACTGTGTCTCGACGATACCAAGTGAGCGATTAGCGTCCTTTGGCATCGTTCTTAATGATTCCTTTTGCAATACATCTTTCATATATTCATGCCTGCTGCCGCCCGGACGTTTCCCCCCGGCGCAGAAACACCGGAGATAAAACGCCTCGTGTAACCGGCAGCATGTTCCTCTCTCAGAATGTTTAAATAAAATCCTCCCTTTACGCTTCCTTGAACAGCCAGGTGGACAGATACCGCTCTCCCGTGTCGGGGAGGACGACCACGATGAGTTTCCCTATGTTTTCCAGTCTTTTGGCAACCTCCAGACCGGCCCAGAGGGCGGCGCCGCCGGAGATGCCGGCCAGGATCCCCTCCTCGCGCGCGAGACGCCGGGCGGTCATCCCCGCATTTTCATTGGAGA
>PNOO01000490.1 GCA_013824905.1 Syntrophus sp. (in: bacteria)
CCCTACAACGATACATAAAGTTTAGGTTCCAGTGCAGCCAGTTTCCGTTTCCGATGAGAGAGATAAGCCCGATGATTCTTCATCTGTATCCATGAGACAAGCTCAATGAGATCAGGTATATCAAAAACTTTCATGGGCAACACGGCACCGATGAGCAGCCTAAGCTGCGACAGCGTAATAGCTGGTGCTTTTTTCCCCCAACCGGATTCTCATGTGCCAGAGGAAAAAATGAGCCAGCATGCATGTCAGCATATGGTGTCGCCACCCGGGAAACTTCCTCACCTCGTAGTGATCCATCCCCAGATCCGATTTGGCCTCCTCAAAGCACTGCTCGATGGCCCAACGAACCCCCGAAAGCCAGACGAAGGTTTTCAGTCGGGTGGATCTGTTTGCGTTCGAGATGAAGTAGGAATAAACGCTGCCTTCCCCAAGAGTCCTGCGAACGATCAGCCAAACTGTCCGGTCGGGCTGTCCGTCCTTGGCCAGAATGACCCGGCGCTTCATGAACTCGTAGGCAATCGGTCCCTTCGTCCCCTCGGAGACCGTCCGGCGATACCAGAAGTAGTTGTTCATTCCTCTGGCGATCTTCTCGAAGGTGACGGGCTTCTTTTCGGTTTCCGCAAGGATATGTTTTGTCCTCTTCTCCCCACCGTACCGGTAGGTCTTATCCAGGATCGCCGGCTCCTGCAACCAGCAGTGGGTGTCACGGGGAAGAGCGACAAAATACGTCACCCCAGAAACTTTTTCCGCCGCCTCCAGAAACTCCGGGCTGCTCCCGTAAATCGAATCTGCCACCACGTATCGGAAAGGAATCTCCCCCTCGCTGACGATCTTCTCCAGCATCTCCACCGCCAACTGCGGTTTCGTCTTGAAAGAACTCTCGGCGGGAAGCCTGCACTTCTTCCTGCGTTCGGCGTAATCCTCGCCGAACCACTTCTCCGGAATGAACAAGCGGTTATCCAGAAAACCGTACCCGTGGCGCGAGGCATAGGCCGCATAGACCCCCACCTGGCAGTTCTCCACTTTTCCAACATTGCCACAGTACTGCCGAGAGACCCCGACGGAGTCATTCCCTTTCTTCACGAAT
>PNOO01000491.1 GCA_013824905.1 Syntrophus sp. (in: bacteria)
ATCGGCAGGTCTTCCCGTGATCGGGGTCTGACCGCGCTTGTGCCGCTTCAGGACGACCTTCTGTACCTCCGGATCGATCGGAGTCGGGGTCTGACCGTAGAGACCATACATCAGGTCGCTGAACTGGTTGTTTATCATCTTGTATCGACCGGCGATCACGTTCATGACGGACTGCGCGCCGACGATCTGCGAGGTTGGGGTCACTAGAGGCGGCGTTCCCGCTTCCCTCCTCGTCCTCGGAATCTCTGCGTAAACCTCGTCCAGACGATCCAGGGCGTTCATCTCCTTGAGCTGGCTGACCAGGTTGGAGATCATGCCTCCCGGGATCTGGTGGGCCAGTACGCCCACGTCGATGAGGGCAAGCTTGTTCGTCATGAGGTTTTTCTGGTACTTGGGGGCGATTTTTTCGAGATGTTCGCCCAACTGGAGCAGCTTGTGTACGTCCATTTTGATTTCGCGTTTCGTCCCCTGCAGGGTGACGATGAGCGGTTCGATGGCGGGCATCGAGCTCCGGAGGGCATAAGGGGCAAGACAGGTATCGACGATATCGATGCCCGCTTCGATTGCCTTGAGGTAGGCCATCGAGGCCATTCCGCTGGTATAATGGGTGTGGAGATGCAGGGGAAGTTTGGTGACTTTCTTCAACGCGGTGACGAGATCGAAGATATCGTACGGCGAAATGATCCCTCCCATGTCCTTGATGCAAATGCTGTCGGCGCCCATCCCTTCCAAGGCTTTACATTTTGTGACAAAATAATCGAGATTGAACACATCGCCGCCGAGGCGGGGCTGAGTCAGGGAGTAACAAATCGCGCCCTGGAAGTGTTTCCTGTTGGCCTTTATTCTCTCCACGCAGGTCTCGAAATTTCTGAGATCGTTCAGGGCATCGAAAACCCGGAAGATGTCGATCCCGACTTCGCAGGACTTGTCCACGAAAGCCCGGACAACATCATCGGCATAATGGCGATAGCCAACCAGATTCTGCCCCCGGAGCAGCATGGTGAAAGGGGTCTTTTTTATAAACTTTTTGAGGGTTTTGGGTCTTTCCCAGGGATCTTCACCGAGGAAGCGGTGCATCGTG
>PNOO01000492.1 GCA_013824905.1 Syntrophus sp. (in: bacteria)
GTGGTGGCGTTGTCGGCGGCACAGTTGACCCACGCGATCGGCTTGAATGATGTCTGCGACAATTTGCGGATGCATCAATCGACGCTGAGCACGATTCGGGGGGCGACGGCACCGAGCCGAAACAATTTCTCGCACGCCAACAAGATTCGTTCGGCGGGGATGGCGGAGGCCCTGTACTGGGCGATGCTGGAGCACCTCCAGGAGGTGAGTCCGAAGTTCGGGAAGGGGCGGTGTCGAGGGTACTTGAAGCGGTTCAAGAAGGCGATTCACGCGGTGGATTCGACGACGATCCAACTGGTGGCCAACTGCATGGATTGGGCGAAGCATCGGCGGCGGAAAGCGGCGGCGAAGTGTCATCTGCGGCTGAACCTGCAGAGTTTTCTGCCCAGTTGCGCGGTGATCGATACGGCCAAGCATCACGATTCGAAGAAGGCCTGGGCCCTGTGCGCGGGGCTGGTGCCAGGCGAAATCGCCATATTTGACAAGGCTTACGTCGACTTCAAACATCTGGCCGATTTGCTTGGCCGCGGGGTCTGGTGGGTGACGCGAGCCAAAGACAACATGCAGTATGAGGTGGTTCGGAAACTGAACACCACGGACAACCCCCGCATCCTGAGCGACGAAGTGATTCGACTGACAGGGGGGAAGACGCGAAAGCAATATCCCCACGAACTGAGGCTGGTCAAGGCGTGGGTCGAGGTCGATGGTCAGGACATGGAGATGGCCTTCATCACCGACAATCTGGAGTGGAGCGCGACCAGCGTGGTCGAATTGTACCGCTGCCGATGGGACATTGAGGTGTTCTTCAAGGAAATCAAGCAGACGCTGCAACTGGCCGACTTCCTCGGACAGAGCGCCAATGCCGTCCGCTGGCAGGTCTGGATTGGCCTGCTGGTACACCTGCTCTTGCGGTATCTGGCGTTCCTGCATTCGTGGGCGCATAGTTTCACGCGTATCTTTACGGTGATTCGATCGGCCTTGTGGAATCGCTGGTGCCTGCACAGTTTGCTCAAGGGCTATGGGACAGCCGGAGGCCACTTCCGGATGCTGGCGCGACCGGAACAGGCATATCTGCCGGG
>PNOO01000493.1 GCA_013824905.1 Syntrophus sp. (in: bacteria)
GCAGGAGGTCCACTACGCCCACAAACGCGACCTCTACGCCTACCGCCAGAAGGTGGGGATGATCTTTCAGGATTTCAACCTTTTCGACCATCTCAACGCCCTGGAGAATGTCCGGATCGGCATGGTCAAGGTGAGGGGGATGGGGAAAAAAGAGGCGGGCGAGCGCGCCGTCACGGAGTTGGAGCGGGTCGGCCTCAAGGATCACATGCAGAAGTACCCCGCTCAGCTCTCGGGGGGACAGAAGCAACGGGTCTCGATCGCCCGGGCGCTCGCCATGGACCCCAAGGTGATGCTCCTGGACGAGCCGACATCGGCCCTCGATCCCGAGCTGATCGGCGAGGTCCACTCGGTCATCCGGGAACTCGGGAGAAACGGCATGACGATGATCATGGCGACGCACCAGATCGGCTTTGCGAGTTCTCTCGCGAACGAAATCATCTTCATGGAAGACGGCCGGATTCTCGAAAAGGGTTCGCCCGAGAAGATCTTCTGTCATGCGGAAAACGCCCGGACGCGGGAATTCTGCTCCAAGATCACGGAGCTCTATGGGGAGCAGCGCTGACGATGGAGGAGTGGCTCTACATTCAGACCGAGGTCGCTCCCGCTTTACTGAAAGGATTCTGGGTCAGTCTGCAGTTGATTGTCCCTTCTGCGATCTGCGGCCTCGCCATCGGGATCATGGTCGGCGTGCTCCGCGTTTACGGGAGCCGGCCCGTCATGGCCGCAGCCAATCTCTTCGTGACGCTCTTCCGGGGGATTCCCCTCGTCGTCCAGCTCTTCATCTGGTATTTCGGCCTCCCCTACATCAAGATCTACCTCAGCCCTTTCACCGCCGCGGTTCTGGGCTTCGCCCTCTGCAACGGGGCCTATCACTCTGAATATATCCGCGGGGCGCTCCTGTCGATCAAGAGGGGACAGATGCTTGCCGCCCAGTCCTTGGGCTTCAACAAGGTCCAGATGATCTTCTCCATCATCCTTCCCCAGGCGATCCGGCGGGCGCTTCCCGGGTGCGGAAACGAGGTCATCTACCTGATCAAGTACTCATCGCTGGCCTACATGATTACCTGCATCGAGCT
>PNOO01000494.1 GCA_013824905.1 Syntrophus sp. (in: bacteria)
ATGTCGAAGTTGGCATAGACATTCTGGACATCGTCATTGTCCTCGAGTCTTTCCATAAGCTTCATCATCTGTTCGGCTTTTCCCACATCGAGCTTTATTGTATTTTGGGGAATAAGTCCGACACGCGAATCCAGGGTCTTCCACCCCTTCTGATCCATGGCCTTCTTGACCGCCTCGAAGTTCAAAGGATCAGTAATCACCTCCCATTCGGTTTCCTGATCGCGGACATCATCGGCTCCCGCTTCGAGGGCGGTCTCCATCAGGGCGTCCTCATCAACTGTCTTCTTATCGAATACGATACTGCCCTTCTTATCGAACATCCATGCCACGCATCCGTTTTCACCCAGATTCCCCCCGTGTTTGGAAAAGATATGTCGGATCTCCGCCACTGTCCGGTTTTTGTTGTCGGTCATCACCTCGACGATCACCGCGACACCCGCCGGACCGTACCCCTCGTAGGTGATCTCCTCATAGGCGACGCCTCCGCCCAACTCACCGGTCCCCTTCTTGACGGCCCGGTCGATATTGTCTTTGGGCATGTTTTCCTCTTTTGCGGCCATGACGGCCGACCGCAGACGGGCATTCCCCTCGATATCCCCCCCTCCGAGTCTCGCTGCGAGGGTAATTTCCTTGATCAGTTTCGTGAAGATCTTGCCTCGCTTTGAATCGATGGCGCCCTTCTTCCTCTTGATAGTGCTCCATTTTGAATGCCCGGACATGACATTTCGTCTCCTGAATTAGATTTTTTCGGACTTTTGCGCCTACATAGCACAAGCCATAGTCCCATGTAAAATAAAAAGAGCCCCTTCCTTAAGGGAAGGGGCTCTGAATTAAATTCCGGCAGCACCTACTCTCCCACACAGTCTCCCATGCAGTACCATCGGCGCAGGAGAGCTTAACTTCCGTGTTCGGAATGGGAACGGGTGGGGCCTCTCCGCTATAGCCACCGAAATATCTCTATAATAGCTACAACTGCATACTGTGACAGTAAACCGAGCTGCACCATGATAAGACCAAATTATGGTCAAGCCTCACGACCGATTAGTATCAGTAAGCTCAACACATTACTGTGCTTGC
>PNOO01000495.1 GCA_013824905.1 Syntrophus sp. (in: bacteria)
ATCCGGGGAGCGATTTCCATTCCCCTTCCTGAGTTGCGCCGGAAACTCCGGCTCTTGCCGAAAGATCAGAACATTGTCGCTTATTGCCGGGGGCCTTATTGCGTGCTTGCCGTAGAGGCGGTTGAGTTCCTTCGAAGCAAAGGATACACCGCCAGGCGCCTGTCGGACAGCGTGAACGATTGGCGGGCGAATGGCTTGCCGGTAGATTGAGAAAGGGCAATAAAAATGAAAAAACCGATTTACCTCGACTACAATGCGACAACGCCGCTCGCCGCCGAAGTCATTCGCGCCATGCAGCCCTATCAGCGGTTAAAGTATGGAAATCCTTCGAGCGCGCATGCGTACGGCAACGAGGCCCGTTTTGCCGTTGAACGCGCGCACGCGCAGGTAGCGAAGCTGATGAACGCTTCACCCGATGAAATTGTCTTTACCGGCGGCGGCACCGAAGCAAATAATTACGCACTGAAGGGGGCGGCCTGGGCGAATCGTTCGCGCAAGCGACATATCATTACGACGACCATCGAGCATCCGGCCGTATCCGAGGTCTGCTCTTGGCTGGAAAAGGAGGGATTTTCAATTACGCGCGTCCCGGTGGATGGGACCGGACGTGTTGATCCCGTAGAGATCGAAAAGGTCATCACGCCACAGACCTTCCTCATCAGCGTGATGCACGCGAATAACGAAGTGGGCGCTATTCAGCCTATCCGTAAGATTGCGGCAATCGCCCGTGCGCGCGGAATTCTGACACACACCGACGCGGCGCAATCGGTCGGCAAGATTCCAACCGATGTCAAAAAACTGGGCGTTGACCTGCTTTCCATTGCCGGGCACAAGCTTTACGCCCCGAAGGGAGTCGGCGCGCTGTTTGTCAGGCGCGGGGTAGTCTTGGAAAAGTTCATGCACGGGGCCGGACATGAACAGGGACGCCGTGCCGGAACGGAGAACGTGGTCGGTGTCGTGGGGCTCGGCGAGGCGTGCGCTCTTGTACAAGGCCGCCTGCGCGCCATAGAGCGACATCTAAGAACAACAACGGAAGCATTGTGGCGCGGCTTGAAGGAGCGGGTTCCGGATATCC
>PNOO01000496.1 GCA_013824905.1 Syntrophus sp. (in: bacteria)
ATCTATCACTGCATCAAATGCGGTTTGTGCATCGCCCATTGTCCGGTCTATAAGGAGGTCCTTCTGGAGGAGGCGACGCCTCGAGGCAAGGTACAGCTCTCGCGCCACCTTTCCGAAGGCAATCTGGAGTTGTCCAAGGATGTGAAGAAGGCGTTCTTCTCTACCTGCCTGCTGTGCGGATCCTGCGTGGCCAATTGTCCCAGCGGCGTCCACGGCGATCATCTCTTCTCCGGGGTCCGCTGGCGCGCCGTTCAGCGCTACGGCATCGACTGGAAGAAGAAAGTGATGTTCCAGCTTCTGGCCAGTAAATGGATGATGTCCACGTCGGCCTGGTTTGGAAAGTGGGCCCGAACTATGTTCGGTGGTCCCTGGATCGAATCGAAACTCAATGCCGGCGCCCTGAACGTGGAGAGGATTCCGGCCTTTAACGACAAACCCTTTGCCGCAACGGTTCCTGAAGTCGTCAAGCCGGAAGGAAAAACGAATGCAAGGGTTTTGTATTTTCACGGTTGCGCCACCAACTACCTGTACGGCGCAATCGGTCAGGCCGTTGTGGATGTCCTGAAGAAAATGGGAGTGGAGGTGATTATTCCCAAGGACCAGTCCTGTTGCGGACTTCCCATCTTCATGTCCGGTGAGAGGGTTACCTCGCTACAGTGCATCCGGGACACACTGAAACTCTTTGCCCGCGAGGATGTGGACGCCGTCGTCGTCGACTGTGCCACCTGCGGCGCTGCGCTCAAAAACGAGTATGCCCACCTGCTCCGCGACCTGCGTCAGTTGGGCGAGAAGGTGACGGATGAGGAGATCCGGGCGACGGAACTGCTGGCCGGCAAGCTGAAGGACGTGACCGTCTTTATCGACGAGCATAAGGAGTGGCTGCCCAAGATGAAGGTAAACGGCAACAAGCTTCGGGTCACCTACCATGATCCCTGCCACCTGGTGAAGGGGCAGAAGATCAGCGCCCAGCCGCGGAACATCCTCAGGGCCATACCCGGTGTAGAATATGTGGAGCTTCCCGGCGCCAACGACTGCTGCGGCGGCGGCGGTTCCTTCCAGGTGGAGCATGCCGAC
>PNOO01000497.1 GCA_013824905.1 Syntrophus sp. (in: bacteria)
CGCCGATATTTACCATTGTCTGACGGCAAATTGTTTTGAAAGGCAAACATGGGATAAGCGGCATACATGTGGTCGGTCAGAGGCCGAAACACGGTGTCGATAATAATGCCCTGCCAGGGCGTATATGCCAGAGTTTCTGCGTAGGGGCGGTTTATGGCATAGGCATGGGCCAGGCTTTGATACCGGACTTTTTGTACGCAGGGATCGGTTGTTTTTTGACTGGCGCGGATCAGGCCGCCCAAAAGCAGGACTTGCCAATCCGGGTGGGCGGATAAGAATTGTGTGCATTGGTCGAAGCGCCCGGCATCAAAACGATCGAAGAGGACGTCATCTTCAAATACGACGATGCGTCCTGCGCCGGCCTCCAAGCCGTTACGCAGACAGGTCATGTGGGATTCATACATGCCTTGCTCGACATCTTCGGGATGACGTTTGACGATGACAAATTCAAACCTGCCGGCCAGACCGACTTTATTGAACTGTATCGTCGCCGCCTGCCGCCGGTCTTTGCGTTCTTCGACCGAAATGCAGTATATGCGATCGAAAAAATCCCAACCCATGGCTTGTTTCGTCACTTTATAACCTGATACGTATGATATTCTGAGGATCCAAGACGGACCTCCCTACAGCCCCGCCGCTGCAAATGCGCCGTCGACGATCGTCACCGCGTCTTTCTCGATCATCTGCAAATGGTCTTCGCTCAGGAAGCTCTCCGCATAGATCTTGTAGATGTCTTCCGTGCCCGACGGACGGGCGGCAAACCATCCCTGGGAGGTCACCACTTTGACCCCTCCGATTGCGGCGTTGTTGCCGGGTGCACGGGTTAATGAGGCAAGGATGGGCTTGCCGGCGAGCTCCCTGGCGGTGATCATCTCAGGCGAAAGCCTCGTGAGCGCCGCCTTCTGCTCCGGCGTGGCCGGGGTATCGAGGCGTTCATAGAAACACCTGCCGAATTGTTCCTCGAGATCGTGGTAAAGCGCGGCCGGGTCCCGGCCGGTTTTTGCGGTCATCTCGCAGGCGAGCAGATCCATGATGATGCCGTCTTTGTCCGTTGTCCACACCGTGCCGTCT
>PNOO01000498.1 GCA_013824905.1 Syntrophus sp. (in: bacteria)
CTCTCTCGGGATCGAATCCGCCGATCCGGAGATGCTCCGGAGGCACAAGGCCGGCGTGACTCTGGAGGAAGTGCGGGAGACGGTGGCGATGATCAAGGCGGAAGGCCTGCGGGCCAAGGGGCTTTTCATGATGGGACTCCCCGGGGAGACGGAGGAATCGATCCACCGGACCGGTGATTTCATCCTCTCGCTGGGCCTGGACGACATGAACATGGCAAAATTCACCCCCTTTCCCGGTGCCCCGCTCTGGAAGACGATCCGGGAAGAGGGGACCTTCGAGGAGGACTGGCGGCAGATGAACTGCCTCAACTTCGTCTTTGTCCCCAAGGGCATTGCCTCTCGGGAACGGCTCGACCAACTCTACAACGAGCATGTGAAGCGTTTTTACACCGACCCCGCCTGGCGCCGAAGATTCCGTGACCGTCTCTGGCAGCACCGCCACAGCCTCTGGCACATGGCCAGACACCTGCCCGATTTCATCGCCGCCCGCCGCCACTTCGAGCCGGACCGGACCTGACGGCGCCTCCCGCTGCCATCTCTGCTTCTTTCAATTCAAGATTGTCACACCGGCGAAATCGCAGCGGCTCTTATCAATACCCCTGATTCTACCAAGAGGGCTTCAATAATTTATTGAAGTTGTGTTTTGGGAGGAAAGCGCTTGTGTAGAAGTTTTCAATCCGTACTGCGCAGGAGTGAGTGAAAAAAATGAAATGTGCCGGGTATTGACAACACCTACTACTATTGGAGACCAAGGTACGATAAAATCTAACAATTACTGGTTGAACACTTCTAACACGCTGTGGTGTGGCGAGGTTTACCGAGTCCGTACTACACAGTTGTTAAGTGGACTTTGAAGGTACAGATGGTTTTACAGCAATGTTAATGTGCCTATAAATAATTCCGCCTTTTGTAACATCAGCAGGGAGGTCATTTATTCTATTCTCAGAAACTATAGCAAACGACCTAAATAAGTGGACACAGTTCCTTTATCTTTTTTGGTTTCCATCGTTGCGATCTTTTGAAAACGGCATGATCGAGGTTGGAGATCGTT
>PNOO01000499.1 GCA_013824905.1 Syntrophus sp. (in: bacteria)
CGATGGGCTGACGGAAGAGCGTCCCGCCGATCCGGTTGCGGGTCCCGCTGTTGGGCGACTTCCAGGCCTTCTTGAGGCCGTATTCCTTCACCCGCGCCTGATCGGGATTGATGGCGGCGCATTTGGCGCCGACGCGGTATGTCTTGATCGCCTCGACGGCGTCGAGAACGACCTGGTTTTCGGTCCTGTCGCGGTTGAGGAGGTGATAGTCGAAGTAGACCAGATCGATATCCAGATAGGGCAGGATCAATTCCTCCCGGATCCAGCCCCAGATCACCCGGGCCATCTCATCGCCGTCGAGTTCGACGACAGGATTTTTTACTTTGATTTTCTTCATGTATTTCTCCGGTTTGGAATTTGAAGCTTCCCGCTGCCCCATTATGATAACTTTTTTTGCCTCATGCGATATTGTCGGAAATAGGGCATCAATATCGAGAGCACGAGCATCACCCAAAGGACGTTTCCGACGGTCGAGGAGAAGAGGACCATGATGTTCCCCTGTGATATCCGCAGGGCGCGCATCAGATAGGTCTCGAAGAGTGGACCGAGGATGACCCCGATCAGGATGGCCGTGACGTGATAGTCGGTCTTGCGTGCGATGTACCCGAGGATGCCAAACGCCAGCGCCAGACCCATGTCAAAGAGATAGGCGCGCGGCGCATATGCCCCGACAATCGTAAAACCGGCAATGATGGCGGCGAGATACTGCGTCGGGATCAGCGTCACACGCGCCATATATCTTGCCAGCGGAATGATGGTGAAGATCATGAAAATGTAGGCCACGACCATCGCCACAAAAACCCCGTAGGCGAGCTCGGGATTCTGGAGAAAAAGCCGCGGTCCGAGCACAATGCCGTGATACTGGAGGACGATCATCATGACGGCCGCCGTACTACCCCCCGGGACGCCGATCGCCATGAGCGGCACAAGGGTCCCCGAAGTGACCCCGTTATTGGCCGATTCGGGTGCGAGCACTCCCTCCGGAATCCCTGTTCCGAAAAGCTCGGGGGTCTTGGAGAAGGTGCGGGCCTGCTGATAGGCGACAAAGGC
>PNOO01000500.1 GCA_013824905.1 Syntrophus sp. (in: bacteria)
TTTTTGTCACGCTCGATGACGTTGTGGATGCGGCCAACGATCCAGATATTGCCATTCTTGTCGAGGCGCCCGAGATCGCCGGTTCTGTGCCACACGATATCATTGTGGTCGCGGATCTTCGATGTCTTGAAGGCTTCAGTATTGTTGTAATAGGTGCGGCAGACATGCTCGCCGGCTACCAGTAATTCGCCGACGCTGCCGTTCGGAACTTCGAGCTCGGCCCACTGTTTGTCGGAGGCGACTTCAATGGGACCACGCACAATTTTGATGAATTTATGCTGCAGGCCATGGGCGAAGTGCCCCACGTTGACGCCGGCGTCGACGAGTTCGGGATCATCCTCGGTCACGCTGCGCTGGGCAAGCATTTCCTTGCCGGTGATGTGTGCCATCGGTTCAGCCTCGGTAGAGCCGTACATGACGACCAGCTCTGCGTTGGGTGCAATTTTAGTGAATTCTTCGACGACATCACGCGACACGGCGGCACCACCGGCTGCGACCCGGCGCAAACCCGGCAGGGTTTTTCCCTTCTCGAGGCAATACTTGTTCAACCCGTTGAGCAGGGAGGGATTCAGCGTGAGAGTAGTAATGCCCTCGCCCATAATTTGCGTGTAGAGAACATAAGCATCGTTGTCGGCCGGTTCGGCGACGTTGATAGCCGGCAGAATGGTGGTCACACCAGCCGCAAGATTATTCAACGAGAAAATTGGAAAAACCGGCAGGTCAAGATCGTTCTTCTCATATGGCAGACAGGAATCGATGGCGTAATGCTGCGCGGCGAGAAATCGGTGTGAACGGTCGGCCCCTTTGGGCGTTCCGGATGAACCGGTGGTGAAGGTAATGAGCGCGGTGTGCTCCTGCGTAACCGGTATCGGCTGTGCAGCTTCGGGGGTTTCGAGAAGATCTTCGAAGCGGGCAGTCCACTTTTTTGTGCATGGCCCCATGTTAATCTTCACCGGAATGGCTTCGAGAGCAGGCTGCCCATTCCCCATGGCAAAGCCACGCTCGCCAGACAGCCAGACTTTGGGTTTGCAGAGGTCGGCAACGTAG
>PNOO01000501.1 GCA_013824905.1 Syntrophus sp. (in: bacteria)
TGCCGGTTTCGCCGATCCGCTTCCGGGTTTATCCTCTGCGGATGCGCCATCCTTTCCAATTCGCGATTTCCTCTGCGGATGTGCTGCTGATTCGCCGGTCTCGGGGGTTTTTTTCAGGGAAAGAGAGATCCGCTTCCGTTCCAGGTCGACAGCGATGACCGTCACCTCAACGGCCTGACGGACCTTGAGGACATCTCCCGGGTCCTTCACATATCGGTCTGCGATCTGGCTCAAGTGGACGAGGCCGTCCTGGTGGACGCCGATGTCCACGAAGGCGCCGAACGCGGTGATGTTCGTCACGATTCCGGGAAGCTTCAAGCCGACCGTGAGGTTTTCGATCTTCTCGATTCCGTCTGTAAATCGAAAGGCCTCGAACTCCGCGCGGGGATCGCGTCCGGGCTTCGCCAGTTCGGCAAGGATGTCGTTCAAGGTCGGAAGGCCGATCTCGCTGGTCACGTACCGGGCGGGGTCGATCTGTTTTCGGAGCGCCTCGTCGCGCATCAGGTCCGCAACGGAGCAGTTGAGCTCTTCCGTCATCCTATCGACGATGGAGTAGCTTTCGGGATGGACGGCGGAGGCGTCGAGGGGGTTTGACCCTCCCCGGATACGGAGGAAACCGGCGGCCTGTATGAACGCCTTAGCCCCCAGGCGGGGGACATTCTGGAGTTCCTCGCGGGAGGCAAAAGGTCCGTGCTCGTTGCGCCAGTCGACGATCTTTCCCGCCAGGGCCGGTCCCAGACCGGAGACGTAAGTGAGGAGGGCGGAGCTGGCCGTGTTCAGTTCAACGCCGACGGCATTCACGCAGCTCATGACGACATCGTCCAGACTTTGCTTGAGATCGCCCTGATCGACGTCGTGCTGGTACTGCCCCACGCCGATCGCCTTCGGATCGATCTTTACCAGTTCGGCCAAGGGGTCCATGAGACGGCGGCCGATGGAAACCGATCCCCGGACCGTCACGTCGTAATCGGGGAACTCGTCGCGGGCGATCTTCGATGCGGAGTAGACCGAGGCGCCGCTTTCGTTCACCATAACGATCTGGATC
>PNOO01000502.1 GCA_013824905.1 Syntrophus sp. (in: bacteria)
GCTGCCGCAGGAGCCTCTGCCGCCTTCGGCGCCTCGGCAGGTTTCTGCTCCTCTGCCTTCTTGCATCCTACGACTGCTAAAGATAATGCCGCAAAGAAAAACAGTGAAAAAATGACCGCCAATACCTTCTTCATGTGCCTACCTCCTTTAAGAAATGTTAGACCAGAGGGACCCCCCTCTACATAGGATTAAATAAATCACTCTTTCCTTTTTGTCAAGGATTATTCATCATCATATGAGCACATTGTTTATTCAAATCCGGTGCTTGTTAAACGCAAGAAGGCCAGTAATGCGAAAAAAATTGAATTTCCTGAAGAAGCGCAGTATGAGTGTCCCCATATCTCCCAAAGATCCCCGCTTTCGGAAATGACACTAAAAAGGAGATAGAGGCCTTTGCTTATGAACACCGACCCGACATCCCTCCGCAGCATGATCTACGCCTCCCTCTTCGGCGCACTGACCGCTGTGGGGGCCTATATCATCATCCCCCTGCCGCCGGTACCGATCACCCTCCAGACCCTCTTTCTCGGTCTGGCCGGTATACTTCTCGGAGGTCGACTGGCTGCGCTCAGCCAGGGGGTCTATCTGCTGCTCGGCATCATCGGTCTCCCTGTCTTCGCCGGCGGCAAAGCAGGGCTGGGGGTCCTTTTTGGTCCGACAGGCGGCTATCTGATCGGATTTGTCGCCGCCGCTTTCGTCATCGGCAGGCTGGTCGCACTAAAAAACCGTCCTGGATTTGTCTGGGTCTGCTTCAGTCTCGCGGTGGGAACGGTGATTATCTACACCTTCGGGGTTCTCCAACTCTCTCTCGTCGCCCGCCTTACCCCTCTGAAGGCGTTGACCGTCGGCGTTCTTCCTTTCCTCCCCGGAGACGCAGTCAAGATCATTCTTGCGGCTTTGATCGCCCGGAAGCTTCAGGATCGCCTCAGGGGGAACCCCCCGTGATCCGAGTGGAAAATCTCTTCTACCGCTACGACCGGGAGGCGCCCGATGTCCTGCGGGGCGTCAGTCTCACATTTGCCGAAGGTGCGCATACTGCGCTG
>PNOO01000503.1 GCA_013824905.1 Syntrophus sp. (in: bacteria)
TTTCAGCTCGGCTGGACCGGCGACAACGGCGATCCGGACAATTTCCTGGCGGTCCTGTTCGACGGCATGGAATCCCCCGCCGTCCGGACTCAGTGGCAAAGCGAAGCCTTCCACAAACTGATGGAGGAAGGGCGGACAACCACCGACCAGAACAAACGCGCCGAGATTTACAAGAAAGCGCAGCAGATCATGTTTGACGAGTGCCCGGTCATTCCGATCGCCCACTCGGTCGTGGTTTCCCCGGCCTCCAAAAAGGTCCAGAACTTCAAGCTCCACCCCACAAACTCCGTCCGCATGAAGAGCGTGTGGATGCAGTAGGATAGCGTTTCATGACAGGTTTTATCATTCGGCGGATTCTGACGGTCATCCCGACGCTGCTCGGGGTGACCGTCGTCATCTTCCTGATGCTGGCGGTCACCCCCGGCGACCCGGCGGAACTGCTCCTGGGCGAGCGGGCGACGCAGGAGTCGCTTGATGCCATGCGGGATTACCTCGGCCTGAAGGAACCCCTATACGTCCAGTACGGCCTGTTTCTCAAGCGGGTCGTGAAATTCGACCTGGGAGAGACGATCTGGACACGGGAGCAGGTCTCCACCGAGATCAAGGAGCGCTTTCCCGCGACCATTGAACTGGCCGTGGCCGCGATGCTGATCAGCAGTTTCTTCGGGATCATCCTCGGACTGATATCGGCGACCCGGCAGTACTCCTGGTTCGACTACATCAGCATGGTGGGCTCCCTCGTCGGCGTCAGCATGCCCGTATTCTGGCTGGCGCTGGTATTGATGCTCGTCTTTTCCCTGACCCTCGGCTGGTTTCCCATGTCCGGACGGCTGGGTATCGATACGGATCTTACGGTCATCACCAATTTCTATATTCTCGACGCCCTTCTCACCGGGAACTGGGAGGCCCTCTGGGACGCCCTCAGACATCTTGCCCTCCCCGCCATCGCCCTGAGCACGATACCCTTGGCCATCGTGGCCCGGATGACGCGCTCCTCGATGCTCGAGATCTTCCGGCAGGATTACATCAAGACGGCCCGCGCG
>PNOO01000504.1 GCA_013824905.1 Syntrophus sp. (in: bacteria)
CCGTCGCCGAGGACCGCTCTCTTCCGCTGGAGGTGATTGCGACAACGCTCGCAGAGGACGACGGCGCCTTTCTCGGTTATGTCATCCTCTTTCGGGACATGACGGAGGTGCGCCGCCTCCAGCAGGAGATCGCCCGGAGCCGGCGCCTGGCCTCCCTCGGGAGCCTCGCCGCCGGTGTCGCCCACGAGATCCGGAATCCGCTCAGTTCGCTCAAGGGGTTCGCCACCTATTTCCGGGAGCGCTACCGGGACAACCCTGCCGACCGAGAAACCGCCGAGGTGATGATCACCGAGGTGGACCGGTTGAACCGTGTCATCGGCCAGCTCCTCGAATTCGCCCGGCCGATGACGATGACGCTTGTCCCGACATCCCTCCAAATGGTCATCAGCCACACTCTGAAAATGGTCGGGGGCCAGGCGCAGGAGAAGGGAATCGGCATCGCTGCGGAACTCCCACCGGAGATCGGGGAGATCCCCCTCGACGCCGACCGGTTCAGCCAGGTATTAATGAACCTTTTCCTGAACGCCTTTGCGGCCATGGGAGCGGGCGGAACTCTCCGCGTATCGCTTGCCCGGCAGGACGACCGGATGATCCGGATCTCGGTCTCCGATACGGGCGCCGGTATCCGTAAGGAGGACCTCCCCCGTGTCTTCGATCCCTACTTCACGACGAAACCGTCGGGGACCGGCCTCGGACTCCCCATCGTCCAGAAGATTGTCGAGGCGCACGGCGGGGAGATTTTGCTGGCGAGCGAACCGGGACAAGGAACAACGGCGACGGTCCTTCTCCCGACCCAGTCTTCACTGTAAAGGATGAACAACGGATGAAAACAAAAAAAACGATTATCGTGGCGGACGACGACCTCGCCCACCGGACGATGCTCCGGACGCTCCTTTCGGGCTGGGGATACACGATCACAGAGGCTGACGACGGCAGCAGCGCCATGGAAGCCGTCCACCGTCAGCCCTTCGACCTCATCCTCATGGATATCCGGATGATCAGGGTTTCGGGTCTGGAAGCCCTGACCGAAATCAAGGC
>PNOO01000505.1 GCA_013824905.1 Syntrophus sp. (in: bacteria)
GCAACCGCCAGGCCGCGCTTCTCCGCCTCCCGCTCCCGGTCGAGACGCAGATAGTGACCGGGTTCCTCGATGAAAAGCCCCAGGACGGCGCCGATTTCGCGGAGGGTTTTCTCCGTCTGTTCGAGTATGGCAGTCGACGCATCCGCTTTTTTCCCCGTAAGCGAGGTATTGAGGAGACGGATCGTATCGAACAGGCAACCGATCGCCCGGGCCGTGTTGAAATCGTCGTCCATCGCCTCGGTGAACCGCTCACGCAAACTCTGAAGATCGCCTGTAAGCTCCCTGTCTTTCTCGGTGACCCCCGCTGAATCCGCTTTTCCCGCGCCTACGGCCAGGAGATCCCGGATCGTCTTGAGCGTCGAATAGAGACGATCCATCCCCTGCCTGGCCTCGTTCAGAGCCGCATCGGAAAAATCGACGGGGCTTCGGTAATGGCTCTGCAGCATGAAGAACCTGAGGACCTCGGGATGATACTGCATCAGAACATCCCGAATGGTGAAGAAATTACCGAGGGATTTTGACATCTTCTCATTGTTGACCCGGACAAAGCCGTTATGGACCCAGTACCGGGCCAGGGTTTTGCCGGTCGCACCCTCCGACTGGGCGATTTCGTTCTCGTGGTGAGGGAAGACCAGGTCCTCCCCACCCCCGTGGATATCAAAGGTGTCCCCCAGATACCTCTGGCTCATCACGGAACACTCCAGATGCCAGCCGGGTCTGCCATTCCCCCAGGGGCTCTCCCACCAGGGTTCTCCTTCCTTGCTCGCCTTCCAGAGGGAAAAATCATAGGGATTGCGCTTCTTTTCATTCACATCGATACGGGCGCCGGCCAGCATGTCTGAGAGATCCCGTCCGGAGAGCTTGCCGTACTCGGGGAATTGTTCCACTGCATAGTAGACATCGCCATCCACCGCATAGGCCAGCCCCTTCTCGATCAGCGTGGCCACCAGGCGGATCATCCCGTCGATATGCTCCGTCGCCCGGGGGGTCTCCGTCGGCCGGGCAACGCCGAGCGCCTCCATATCCTTATCGTGCT
>PNOO01000506.1 GCA_013824905.1 Syntrophus sp. (in: bacteria)
GGCTCAAAAATGACCATTCGGGGAATGCTGCGCATGACGCCCACGTCTTCCATGCTCATGTGCGTGCAGCCGTTCAGTTCCGCCATGATGCCCGGGTCCGTGCCCACGATCTTCACGTTTTGTTCGGCGTAGGCGATGGAGATGGTCACCTGATCGCATATGCGCCGGCTTGCAAAGGCTGCAAAAGAGGTGATAAAAGGGACAAATCCGTAGGAGGCAAGCCCTGCCGCCACCGAAGCCATATTCTGCTCCGCCACGCCCACATTGAACGCCCTGTCGGGAAATTTCTTCTTGATCCCCAGAGTGCCATTGGCCCTCGCGAGGTCGGCATCGACCAGGACCACACGATCATCGGAGGCCATCAGCTTTTCCAACCCGGAAGCGAATACCGCCCTCATCTCCATGTTCTCATACATACTCAGCACCCTTCCTTCAGTTCTTCCAACGCCTGCCGCCACTGCTCCGGCGAAACGGGCATGTTATGATTGCTGGTCGTCGGAGTTGCTCCGGCGGCGACCACAAAGGACACCCCTTTCCCCTTGATGGTGTTGAGTATGATCATGCTGGGCTTACCTTGGCAGGTCTTCGCCCGGACAATCGCCTCATCGATTTCATCAACGTCGTGACCGTCCCTGACGTTGATCACGTTCCATCCGAAAGCGGCCCACTTGTCCATGATCGGCTCCAGCGAATTGATCCGGTCGATTACATCGTCAAGCTGTTGCTTGTTGTAGTCGGTCAGCGCGATCAGATTGTCGAGTTTCATATGCGCGGCATACATGGCGGCTTCCCATACCTGCCCCTCCTGGCTCTCGCCGTCGCCGATGATGGAATACACACGGGCGCCGTCCTTCTTGAGCCTTGCCCCGACGGCAATGCCCACCGCGCAGGAGATCCCCTGCCCCAAGGAGCCGGCTGTCATATCCACACCGGGCGTCCGATTCATATCGCAATGGCTGGGGAGGAGGGTCTCCGGCGCATTGAGAGTGGCCAATAGGGCTTTGTCGAAATATCCTTTGCACGCCAGCACT
>PNOO01000507.1 GCA_013824905.1 Syntrophus sp. (in: bacteria)
AAGGGGCACAAAGGACGAATCATAGGAATAGCCAAAACGGTCGAGGTCGGAATCGAGAACGTTTTCAAATCCCACGATATCGCGTATTATTTTCTTAATCTCTTCTGTGATCATCGCACTCTCCTTTTCAGTGGGTGCACTATAGTGTAAGCGGCCTTTTGTGTCAACAGGGTCCGGCCACACGCACAGCGTGCCGTGTCGAGATAGGGGGAGAGGCCGTATAAATCCCCTTGACAGATGGCGTCGCGCCTCTTACTCTATACCCATCAAAATAGGTATTTCACCCCGTAAATACGGCGTACGGGGATCGGCTGCACCAATCCCCGGCCAGACTGAAAGGCTCGCTTGCGAGCGGGCAATGCGGATACAGGTACACACGATGAGCCCGCGAACTTTGGCAGGAAGCATACTGGAGGCGATTGACCGGTTTCTTGTCCCGCCCTCCCTGGACCCGGACGAGCGATCCCGGCGGCTGGTCGCCGGTTTTGCCGTCCTCGTCGCCGCTCCCGTTCTCTACCTCTTCGGAACGTTACACCTGCTCTATGGAAACCCCGTCACCGGGATTCTCGAAGTCTTCACCGCCACAAGCTATACGTTCAGCTTTTTTTTCGGTAGTATGCAGTGGCGAATCAAGATCTCCATCAAGCTCAACCTCGGGGTGACGGGTTTATTCCTCCTTTATCTGCTACTTCACAGCGGTACTCGGGGACACGCGGTTTATTGGCTCTACCTCTTTCCCGTCGCTCTGTTTTTCCTGCTGGGCCCTTTCACCGGAATTCTCTACAACATGATTTTCCTCACCGGAGCAGCGGTGGTCCTGTTTGTCCTGCAGGGCGACATCACCGGTACCGTACCCCTGACGACAACCTTCGCGGTGCGTTTTCTTATCTCACTGGGCGTCCTTATCCTCATCACCTATGGGTACGAGTCGGTCCGGGAACGGTATCGGGTCGAGGTGAAAGAGAAACAGCGAATGCTGGAGGAAGAAAAGGCGAAACTCCTGGCGGCCAAGCAGGAGGCCGAACAGGCG
>PNOO01000508.1 GCA_013824905.1 Syntrophus sp. (in: bacteria)
CATGCCTGGCCAAGGTGCATGCCGAGTTTTACCGCCTCAGCGAAGACCTGGATTTTGTCATTTCAACACCGGTCGATGCCACCCGCGCCGAACGGCGTGCCCTGACGTCACAATTGAAGGGGAGGGTCGGCAAGATCGAGCAGGAGCTGAGCCTCTTCCGGATCGTCGAGCCGCTTACGGGAGCGAACAACTCGACGCAATACCTGGCCCGCGTCGGGTATCAATCCCTTCTCGGCCAACAGGAAGAAACCATCAAGATCGAGGTGGGGCTTCGCGAACCGCTTCTGAAGCCCGTCTTCAGCGGTATGGCCAAGACCCTCCTCCTGGATCCCATATCGGGCCAGCCGATGGTCCCGCCTTTTGCCCTGCACTGCATCTCACGGGAAGAGGCGATGGCCGAAAAGCTGCGGGCGGCCCTGTCACGGCGTGAAGTGGCGATTCGGGATTTCTACGACATCGATTATGCCCTGCGAAGGCTGGACCTGAATCCCAACGAGCCGGCGTTGATCGCCCTGCTTCGGCAGAAGCTTTCCATTCCCGGCAACGATCCCGTGGATATGTCCGGAGCCCGCCTGGCGGAGCTTCGTCAACAGCTCGATCCCCAGTTGAAATCCGTACTGCGCGGGCAGGATTTCGTGGGATTCAATCTCGAATCCGCTTTCCGGACTGTGGCCGCTGTCGCTTCCCTCCTGGAGAGCGGATCTTAAAACAAGAGAGGATCGGAAGAAACACCATGAGCGACAATGCATCGAGCATCATCTCCAAGGTCTGGAGTTTCTGCAACATCCTGCGCGACGACGGCGTGAGGTACGGAGTCTACCTGGAACAGCTCAAAGTCGAATGCATCCGAACTTGATTGGATGGAGTTTCGTTACTGCACGATCAAACAAAGATTCCAGGCAAGGTAGAGTAATCAATGATGATGTGATCGGCGCCGGCTTGCAGAAGATCCCGGCGAAGGACTTCCGGCTCGGCGGAAGAGACGGTGACACCCACGCCCTTGTAGCCGGTCTTTGAAGCCCGGGCGG
>PNOO01000509.1 GCA_013824905.1 Syntrophus sp. (in: bacteria)
AGCGTGCGGCGGATCTTCGACAAGACCCGGCAATCGTGACGCCGGATACGTTCTGAAGGAGGAAAGCGTTGAAAGTTTCTTACTATCCGGGATGCTCGCTGCATGGCACGGCCAAGGAGTACGACCAGTCGGTCAGGGCCGTCAGCCGTACCCTGGGGATCGATCTCGAGGAGATCGAAGACTGGTCCTGCTGCGGCGCCAGCTCCGCCCACGCTACGAATTTCAAGCTCTCCATCGCCCTGCCGACCCGGGATCTCATCGCGGCGGAGAAGAAGCCGCAGGATGTGATGGTCCCCTGCGCCGCCTGCTTCAGCCGCTTCAAGACGGCGGAACACCACCTCCGTCATGACCCGGCGCTGAAGGCGGAGATCGAAGGGATCGTCGGCGGGAAGTACCAGGGGAGCGTGGCCGTCCGGAACCCGATCGACATCATCGTAAAGGACATCGGCCTGGAGGCCCTGAAAGAGAAGGTCGTGAAGAGGCTCACGGGACTCAAGCCGGTCTCCTATTACGGCTGCCTTCTCCTGCGGCCGCCCGATGTCTGCCAGTTCGACGATGCGGAAAACCCGGTCCTCCTCGACCGTGTCCTGACGGCGCTCGGGGCGGAGGCCCGTCCCTGGTCCTTCAAGACGGACTGCTGCGGGGGGAGCCTGACGATCTCGAAGACGCCGATCGTGACGAAGATGGTCGACAAGCTGATGGCGATGGCGCGTGAGGCGGGGGCGAACTGCCTGGTGACGGCCTGCCCGGTCTGCACGGCCAATCTGGACATGCGCGCCTCGGGGGACACCGGACTCCCCGTTTTCTACTTTACGGAACTGGCGGCCCTGGCAATGGGGCAGGAGGGGCCGGAAGAGTGGTTCCGGCTGCACCGCACGGATCCGCGGCCGCTCCTCAAGGGGCTGGGGCTCCTGTAGCGGCGGCAAGGCAATGGGGACAGATTTTAATCTGTCCCCCCATGTAGCAAGGTAAACGGGGACAGATTTGAAATCTGTCCCCAAGTCAACGCGACCACAAAGGGACATT
>PNOO01000510.1 GCA_013824905.1 Syntrophus sp. (in: bacteria)
CGATGTGGGGGCTGATCTCCTTTTCGACGAATTTCCGGACCGAGGCCCGGAAGATCTGATGTTCCTCGGTAAAATATTCTTCGTACATGTTTCGACTCTTTATACCCGCTCCTTAAATTCCTTTCCGAGAAGGCCTTCGTGCCGAACCAGCAGAATCACGATGATGATCAGAAAAGCCAGGGTGTTTTTAAAGGCAATCGAAATATACCCTCCGGCCAGGCTTTCCGCAATACCCAGGATGAGACCGCCCAGGATCGCCCCGGGCAGGCTCTGCAGACCGCCCAGGATCGCCGCCGCGAAGCCTTTCAGGAACGGTTCCAGCATGAAAAACGGGTCCAGGAGCAGGGCGGGGGCAAGAAACAGCCCCGCCATCACCCCCAGACCGGCGGCCAATCCCCAGGAGAGAGAAAGAATCCTGCGGGTGGGTATCCCCAGGGTCTGGGCCGCGGGAAGGTTTTCCGACGTGGCCCGCATAGCCAGACCGAGGCGGGTTTTCTGCACGAGCAGGTAAAGAAGGCCGCTGCCCAATAATCCCATAACAAAGGTCCCGAGGCCCAACTCACTGATCACCACCCCGCCGAATTTCCAGAGCTTGGTGTCCGAAAGGGGAAAGGTCAGGGTTTTTGTATCCGTTCCCCAGAGGTAGGATATGAGCCCCTGGAGGATAAGGCCCAGCCCCACTGTGAGGATGATCTGGCCGAGGGGGGTGGCATTCCTCCTTTGGGCCGGCACCAGAATGGCGAAATAGAAGAGCATGGCCAGGGCAGAGCCGGAAAGGATCGCCAACGGAAAGGAGATGATCGGCGCCAGATTCATTCCCAGGAGGGTAAAGGCGACAAAGGTGCCCACAGTGGCCATATCCCCATGGGCGAAGTTGAGTATCCGGGTGGAGCGATAGATGAGGGCCAGTCCCATGGCCACCAGGACATAGATGCTTCCCGTGGCCAGCCCGGAAATAACGTACTGCATGAATTGTCGCATACTTGTCTCCCTTTTATCTGAAGTGACAAAGCGGTGA
>PNOO01000511.1 GCA_013824905.1 Syntrophus sp. (in: bacteria)
CCCCTTGTTTTTGTTGGCGCGCCCAGGAGGATTCGAACCTCCGACATTCAGATTCGTAGTCTGACGCTCTATCCAGCTGAGCCATGGGCGCAGATTCTTCTCAAGCAATGCAATGGCGGAGAGAGCGGGATTCGAACCCGCGGTACACCTTTGAAGGGCGTACAATCGCTTAGCAGGCGATCGCTTTCGGCCACTCAGCCATCTCTCCGTAATCAAATTTAACCCATTATCACGACCCGGGCCGTTGGGTCGGACTATCTGGCGGAGGGAGCAGGATTCGAACCCGCGAACCTTTCGGTCAACGGTTTTCAAGACCGCCGCCATAGACCACTCGGCCATCCCTCCGCACGTATTTCATGTTACCCCGCGGCGGGAATCCTGTCAACACCTCCCATGTAAGGCCTAAGTGCCGCGGGAATCACGACACTGCCGTCCGCCTGCTGGTGATTCTCCAGGATGGCGACAAGTGTCCTTCCCACGGCAAGCCCCGAGCCGTTCATGGTATGGACGAATTCCACCTTGCCGTTCTCCTCGCGGCGGAAGCGGATCGAGGCCCGGTGCGCCTGAAAATCCTCGAAGTTGCTGCACGAGGAGATTTCCCGGTAGGCGTCCTGTCCGGGGAGCCACACCTCGATGTCGTAGGTCTTCGCGGAGGAGAATCCGAGATCGGCCGTGCAGAGGCTGACCACCTGGTAGGGAATCTCCAGCCTTTTGAGGACCTCTTCGGCGTTGAGGGTCAGTTTCTCCAGCTCCTCATAGGACTCCTCCGGCCTGGTGAACTTGACCAGCTCCACCTTGTTGAACTGGTGCTGGCGGATCAGCCCCCGGGTGTCCTTTCCATAGGAGCCCGCCTCCGCCCGAAAGCAAGGGGAATAGGCCACATAGCAGATGGGGAGCTCCTTTTCACTCAAAATCTCATCCCGGTGGATATTGGTGACCGGCACCTCCGCCGTCGGGATGAGGAAGTAATCCACCTTGTCGATCCTAAAGAGGTCCTCCTCGAATTTGGGGAGC
>PNOO01000512.1 GCA_013824905.1 Syntrophus sp. (in: bacteria)
AACGGTCAAGGGAAAACCATTTTACTGGATCTTCGACGGTTCCCACAGGAATCTGACGATTTTTGATCTGCAAAATAATAAGAAATGGCAGGTCAACATCAACGGCGCCCCGGGGATAGGCGGGTACGAGGTTTACCATCCCCGATGGAGCAATGATCCGCGGATTATGGCAATGACGGGGCCCTACAAGGTCGGTTGGGGGGGGAACCGTATCGGCGGAGGAGGCCGGGAGGTGGAGATTTATGTCGGCCGGTTCAATGCCGATTTCACTGCGATTGAATCCTGGTGGCAGGCGACCAAGAACGACCGGGCAGACTTCTTCCCCGATGTCTGGGTGGCGCCCGCTGAAGGCGGAGAGCAGGAACCGGCGAAAGTTCCCGGTGCGAAAAAGACAAATAAAGAGAAAACCTCTGAAGGCATTGATTCAAAAAAGGCGAAAACCGGACCGATCTCCGCCGCTCCGGGAAAGCCTGCCCCGCAAAAAACCATAAAACGTCTGGCGGTCGAAGCCCGTTTGACGGATCTTTCCGCCATTCCTACGCCCCGGGACATCGCCCCCTATCGGCGGGCGCTTCTGGTGAACGGCTATGAAGTCGTCCGCGTCATCTCCGGGTCCTATCGCCAAAAGAAGATCATGGCAGCCCATTGGGTGATTGAGGAGGGCCAGGTTCTTAAGGACGCCATCCGGGAGAAGGGCAAAACCTACCGGATGGTCCTGGAGCGCTACGATGACCATCCCGAGTTGGAAGGAGAGAGGCTGATCATGGACAGTGATGAATTCAAACTGCTGCTCTTCTATGAGCTGCGCAAATGATACCCGCATAAAGACATGGTATTTAGTTCTCAGATTTTCTTTTTCTATTTTCTGCCCCTGACCCTTGCCGTTTACTATGGACTGCCCCGCCGGGGCCGGCATCTGGCCTTGACGCTTCTGAGCTACGTTTTTTACGGCTGGGCGAATCCCCTGTTTGTCGTCCTGCTGCTGACCTCCACCCTGATCAACTATGTCTGCGG
>PNOO01000513.1 GCA_013824905.1 Syntrophus sp. (in: bacteria)
TCGCCCTTAAGGACCAGATCCAGACCGACGTCCGCCTGGCCCGCATCGACATCTTTACCGTCGTCAATTACGATATCGACTATATCGAATACATCGCCGGCGCCAGCCGTGTCAGATACGAGTGGCCGGAGAGTCTGGTCAGTTCCGTGGCGGCGGCGCGCAAACCCCAGTATATCCGACTGCAGACCGACGACGGTCCGGCCGTGGGACTCCTCTATCCGGTGACATCCGAGAAGACCCGGGCGACGCAGTTCGTTGTCGGGGTAATCACTTTCAGCCGGGCGAATGCGGAAATCCTCTCCCGTGCACAGCGCCTGCTCGTCATCAGCACGATCGGGCTTCTCATCATCATCCTGCTGGTCCTTGCCGTCAGCTACCGCTGGCTCATCGGCCGGCCGCTCAGCATCATCGTCAGAACAATCGACGAATTTCAGACGGGACAGTATGTAAAACGGATCCCGATTGCACGCCGGGACGAATGGGGACACCTCGCAGAGCACTTCAATTCGATGGCCCAGGAGATCGAACAGGTCCTTGCCAGGAATCAGGAACTCACGCGGAGCCTGGAGGGTCGGGTCCAGGAAGCGACCCGCAAGGTTGTTGAGCTCCAGAGACAGGTCAACCAGTTGCAGCAGCTCACCGCCCTGGGCTACCTCACCGCCACGTTGGCACATGACCTGGGAACGCCGCTCCACTCCATTGCCGGCCTTGCCAAGCTTCTCCAGGAGAGGGGAGACAGGCCGCCGGATGAGGCCCGTAAGCTGGAGCTGATTGTCCAGCAGACCCAGCGTCTCAACGCCGTCATCCAGAATGTCCGGCGCGCCACCCGTCCGCCGGAGCCTCATTTCGAAGCGGTCAGTATCGCAGAGCTCCTCAACGAGACGCTCTCCCTCGTCGATCCTCTCATGCAGAAGGCAGGTATCGAGCTCCAGGTTCATCTCGATGAACAGATCCCGCAGATCATTGCAGACCGTTCTCGTGTTCAGACAGCCCTGCTTAATCTGATA
>PNOO01000514.1 GCA_013824905.1 Syntrophus sp. (in: bacteria)
GCTCCTTTGTAACCTACTGAAAATGCCAATAATTTACCGGACAGTGTTCTAACTTGGTTTTCCCTATATTATACTCTTGGGTCCTATTCGGTAAACTTCTCCCGCTTCTTCCCGATGGCGGGGATCAGGGGAAATAGCAAAAAGGCCAAGGCGATCAGAAGCGCGCTGAGGACCAACGGACGCTTGACGAAGATGTCCAGCCCCCCGTGGGAGATGATCAGGGACTGGCGCAGGGCCGTCTCCAGCAGGGGGCCCAGGATAAAGGCGAGGATCAAAGGCCCCCCGTCGTACTGGTATTTTTTCATCAGATAGCCGATCCCGCCGAAGGCCAGCATTACGACCATGTCGACCATCCTGAAATTCACGCTGTAGGAACCGATCAGGCAGAACAGGATGATCAGGGGAAAGAGGATCTTGTAGGGGACCTTCAGGATCTTCACCCAGATCCCGATCAGGGGGAGGTTCAGGACCAGCAGCATCACGTTCCCGATGATCATGCTGATCATCACCCCCCAGAAAAAATCGGGATGGTTCTGGATGAGCATCGGGCCGGGCACCGTCCCGTGGATCATCAGGGCCGCCAGGAACAGCGCCATCACCACGTTCGAGGGGATTCCCAGGGTGAGGAGGGGGACCATGGAGCCGAAGGTCGCCGCATTGTTGGCCGACTCGGGACCGGCCACCCCCTCGATTGCACCCTTGCCGAACTCCTCCGGGTGCTTCGAGATCCGCTTCTCGACGGCGTAGGAGACAAAGGAGGAGATCACCGCCGTCCCCCCGGGGATGACCCCGACGAAAAACCCGAGGAAGGAGCCCCGGGTGATCGGCGCCCACGATCTTTTCCAGTCCTCCCGGTTCGGCAGAAGCCCCTTGATTTTCGTTTCATAGACATCCCTTTGCTCCTGCTGCTCCAGGTTGAAAAGGACCTCGGAGATGCCGAAAAGCCCCATGACCACCGGGACCATGTCAAAGCCGTCCAGGAGGGGTTTGATCCCGTAGGTGAGG
>PNOO01000515.1 GCA_013824905.1 Syntrophus sp. (in: bacteria)
CCCCAGGTTGGCGTGAACGTTCGTATCGCCGTAATCGACATTGGCGAGGACCCGCTGGTCCTGATCAACCCGCGGATTATCAGCAGTTCCGGCAAAGAAACCTGCGATGAAGGCTGCCTGTCTTTCCCGGGTCTGACCGAGAAGGTTGAACGGGCCCGAAAAGTAGTTGCTGAAGCCACCGATCTCGACGGCACCGAATACGAGATCGAAGCCGAAGGGCTGCTTGCCAGAGCCATTCAGCACGAACTCGATCATCTCGACGGCGTGTTGTTTATCGATCGCATCTCGAAGGCCCGCAAGCTGCAGATCAAACATGATCTTGAGCTGATCAAACAGGGCGAATCGCTTTACGAAGAGGATGACGAAGAAGACGAAACCGGAGAAACTCTCTAAATGCCAAACAAACCGCTGCGGGTCGTTTTTATGGGTTGCCCTGACTTTGCGGTTCCATGCCTGCGAACCCTGGCATCCGACCCTGACTTTACAATCGCAGCCGTTTACTGCATGCCCGACCGGCCAAAAGGCCGCGGCAAAAAGCCCTCCCCTACTCCGGTCAAGGCTTATGCGCTCGAACAAGGGTTTGAAGTTCATACTCCGGCAACCTTCCGCAATGCCCCTGATGCGGTCGCCACATTGAAATCCTATGCTCCCGACTACCTGGTAGTCGTGGCCTACGGGCTGATTCTGCCACAAACGGTGCTCGACATCCCGACTATCGCGCCCGTCAATCTTCATGCTTCTCTGCTGCCTGAGTTTCGCGGCCCGGCCCCGATTCATCAGGCCCTGCTTCTCGGTCGCCACGAAACCGGCAATACGGTAATGCTGATGAGCAAAGGCATGGATGAGGGTGACATGCTTGCGGTGGGCAAAACGGTCATCAGTGCTGATGATGATCTTGGCTCACTGCACGACCGGCTGAGCAGCGAAGGCGCCGTGCTGCTGGCGAAAACTCTCAAGGACTTTGCCGCCGGAAAAATCACCCCGGTCGCGCAGAATCACGCCG
>PNOO01000516.1 GCA_013824905.1 Syntrophus sp. (in: bacteria)
GGCGGTGCACAGACCGACGTTGAGGACGGTGTCCATCATGCCGGGCATGGAGGAACGGGCGCCGGAACGGCACGAGAGGAGAAGTGGATTGACCGGATCGCCGTAAGGCATGCCCATGATCGCTTCGGTCTTTTTCAGCGCGGCCAGAACCTGATCGGTCAGTTCGGCGGGGAGCTTGCACCCGCCGGCGTAATAGGCGGTGCAGCACTCGGTGCTGACGGTGAAGCCGGCCGGCACGGGGATCCCCAGTGAACACATTTCCGCGAGGTTGGCCCCCTTGCCGCCCAGCAGATTCTTGTCGCTTGCCGCGCCTTCGGCGGAACCGCCGCCAAAGGTATACACATACTTAGTCATTGATATTTCTCCTCGTTTGTTGCCGCTTCCGGCGTTTATTTGTTAAGATTCAGAACTTGACCTGTGGGGTGGTCTTGGCCGCGGCCGGTGCTTCGAAGAAGACGGCCTTTTCGAAGCCGTACATTCCTGCCAGTAAATTGGCAGGAAAACTCCGGATCGCGACGTTGTAAACCTGGACTGCCTCGTTGTAGCGCCGTCTTTCCACTGAGACGCGGTTTTCCGTCCCTGCCAGTTCGTCCTGGAGTCTGAGGAAGTTCTGGTTAGACTTGAGATCCGGATATCGTTCCACAACGACGAGCAGACGACTCAGAGCGCCGGAGAGTTCGTTGTTTGCGCCGATCTTGTCGGGGACCGTCGTTGCACCTCCGACGCGCGCCCGGGCATTCGTCACCTCCACGAGGACGTCCTTTTCCTGCTTCGCGTAGCCCTTGACCGTCTCCACAAGGTTCGGGATGAGGTCATAGCGCCGCTGGAGCTGGTTTTCCACCTGCGCCCAGGATGATTTGACCGTCTCGTCCAAGGTGACGAACTGGTTGTAAGTCCCTTTGAAGAAGGAGTAAAGGGAGCCCGCCAACACCAAAATGATGACGACGGCGATGAGCAAATTTCTTTTTCCGCTGGTCATGCTGTACCTCCTGATCGTAGTC
>PNOO01000517.1 GCA_013824905.1 Syntrophus sp. (in: bacteria)
ATGCTACCAGATGTCCGAATTTTATCATTCCGAATCGGCCTGCGGTGTCCGCTGGAATGATCCGGCTTTTAAGATTCAATGGCCGTCCGGCATTCGGGTGATCCTTTCGGAGCGGGACCGAAACTGGCCGGATTATCCGGCCTGATATACGGGAGAATGACAGCGTGGATAACCGTTTTGGAGAGACGTCGATCGAACAGGAGCAGATAGGGGAGGAGATGCACACCTTCATCGGGCAGATGTATCCCCTCTGCCGGAGTATCACGGGCGCGGGTTTTCGCGAGACCCTCTCGATGGTTATACGTCATATTCCAGTGAAGATTCATGAGGTTCCTACAGGGACCCCTGTTTTTGACTGGACCGTTCCGAAGGAATGGAACATCCGGGACGCCTATGTCAAAGACAGCTCTGGCCGGCGGATTATTGATTTCAGGGAATCGAACCTGCATGTGGTCAGTTACAGCGTGCCTGTCAGCACTACGCTGTCACTGACGGAATTGAAGGAGCACCTCTTTTCTATTCCGGAGCATCCAGATTGGATTCCCTATCGCACGTCCTATTACCAGGAGAATTGGGGATTTTGCCTGAGTCATCATGACTTGATGAAAATGAAGGAAGACCGCTATGAGGTGTGTATCGATAGCTCCCTCGAATCGGGTCATCTCACCTATGGGGAGTATTTCCTCCCAGGGGAAGAGGAAAGCGAGATCCTTCTCTCCTGCCACGCCTGTCACCCGTCGTTGTGCAATGACAACCTGTCCAGCGTGGCTCTGATCACCTTCCTGGCCAAACATCTGAGCACCCGTCCACGGCGGTATTCCTATCGCATCCTGTTCATCCCGGGCACCATCGGATCGATTACCTGGCTCTGTTTGAATGAAACAAAGGTACACAGGATCAAGCACGGACTGGTGGCGGCCTGCACAGGGGATCCGGGGAAGACGACGTACAAGAAAAGCAGGCAGGGTGATGCGGAAATCGACAGGGCGGTGGCGCATGTT